>DATHQQ010000296.1:0-6711 GCA_035482595.1 Verrucomicrobiia bacterium | reverse complement strand
GCGTGGCGCGACATGTCGCTGGGCAGGTTGAACACCCCGCCGCCGATCATCGAGCCCACGACGAGTGCCACGAGCGGGAGCAGAGTCAGCTTGTCCGACCGGCCGGCTTCCTGATCGACGGCGTTCGTAACCGCTGCCATGGACGCTCCCTCCTGCGTTGCGACGGAACGACGGGGCGAGAATATTCAAGACCTCGAGTAGCGCAGGCAACTCACCCCGTTCGCGGACGATGCCGCCCGCAATCAGCCCCCGTTCGCGCTGTGACTCGGCCAAAGCCCCTTCGTCTTTTCAATATCACCTTGATCGGGAAGTCGCTTGATCTTTTCTCACAATTGCCCGCCTCCCGGCATCATGTCCGGCGAAGAGGAAGGCCCGGGTTCGGCGAATACCTCCGGGCGTCGGACCCGCCAGTCCGAGGGCGAGGCACCCGACCAGCGCTGGAATGCACGGGTGAACACGGCCGTATCGGCATAGCCCAGGGCGACCCCGATCTGCGTGATGTTGAGATGGGTGCCGCGCAAGAGCTGGCCGGCCACTTCATATCGCGTCTCGTTCAGCAGCCGTCGAAAGGTGGTCCCCCGTGCCTTCAGGCGGCGAAGGAGCGACCAGGGGTGCATCGAGAGGAAGGCGGCAATCTCATCGAGAGAAACGCCGCCGGAAATGACCCGCGGGCGAAGCAGCCGAACGACCCGGGCGACGATGTCGGGATGCTGCAGCGCCAGGTGACACCGCACGAGGTCCTGGAGCCGACCCCGCTCCTTATCGTCTCTGCTGCAGACCGGCAGCGACAGGGCGTCCGCCGGCACCACGACGGTGGATTCCTCCGCGTTGAAGAGAAGCGGGACCCCGAAGAATCTGCGGAAAGCGCCGATGTTCGGGGGCTCGGCATGAGCGAAGGTAACTTCAAGGACGACCTTGCCCACCAGCTCGCGAATCGCCCTGACCGCGAGTGCCAAGGCCCCATCGATGATCTGATCGATGGCGGGGACGCCCGGCTGATAGATCGCATAGCCGACGACGGAGAGGTGCGCCATTCGCCGGAGATAGTAAACTGCCCCGTCCGCGTCGTGCGGCTGGGTGTGTTCGAGATCCCACAGGGCGAAATGGAGGTTGGGGGCCGTCCGCATCAGCTGGCCGACGATGCCGAGAGATTGCAGATTCAAGCCTTGTCCCGCCAACAGGCCGAAATGCTCGCATCTCGTCGCCTCGACGCAGGCTTGAAAGAGCCGACCCATGGCCACGAAGGAAATCTCGTTGTCGGGATCATCCAGTATTCGAGGGTCCAGCCCGGCGGTGCGCAGGACCTCCGGGGGATCGGCGCCGAATACCCGCAGCACGCGGGGAACCTCGCGGAGAACCCCGACACGCTGGCGACCCTCCTGGTCGGCACTGCCCGAGCGACGGAGATCGAGCGCTCTCTCCGGGCGACCCATCGTCCTTACTCCAATCCGGCGCGGCTTATCAAGGAGCCGCCGCAGTTCAGTGTCATAAAGTATCAAGCAGAATCCATTTAGGAAGAGCTAATTAGGAGTAGCGTTCGATAGCGGTCGCGCAGAGGCGACGACTCGAATTCGCCCCCGCGAGGCTGAACAGTGGCCAAATGGCAGTCGGGGGCCCGCATGAAGCGATTTCTTTGCAGTACGTCGGCGCTCATCGCAGTCGGTCTGGCGGCGAACGAGGCATCGGCGGCCAGCGCGCTGAAGCTCGGCATCACCGGCTTCTACCGCAACTCGATCGGCGGCACCTTCGGCGGCAACAGCCCAACCACGCAATTCGCCGGCACCGGCCCCCTGGCCCAGGGCGTCGGGGTCACCACGGCCGGACTCGGCAATTTCGACCGCCAGAATGTGTCCATGCGCCAGGAGATCCGGGTCAATTTCACGGGCGAGACGACTCTCGACAATGGAATCACCGTCGGCGTCCTGGTCGGCCTCAACGGAGAAAGCGTCCTCAAATCCGGCAGCACGACGCAGGTCGACCGGGCCTACGCCGATTTCAGCGGAAAGTTCGGCCAAATCCGGGTGGGTGAGACCGATTCGGCCTTGTCACAGGACTGCATCCTCGATCCAGGCAATGTAACCTCGAATTTCGGGGTCAATAGCCCCTACGAATCCTTCAGTAATGTCGGTTTCGCCCAGCAGCGCAATCAAACCACCGGCGTGGCCAATGTGAGCAACGCGGGAGGTGGCACCCTGCGGAATGGCAACCCTCCGCTAGGCGGGTATTTCTCGACCTTCGGCGTGGCGCCGATCGGCTCGATCGGCACCTGCTACGGCATCGACTTGAAAGGCAACAAGATCGCCTATTTTTCGCCGGATTTCGGCGGCTTCACCTTTGGCGTGTCGTACGAGCCGCAGGCCTACAGCCGCTTCGCCGGGGGCGGTCTTGCCTATGGGACCGATGTCACGGCCCCGGTCGCCGGCGGGGGCGCCAACGTCCTGTCGGTCGCGGCCGACTACCAGCATGATTTCGGCGGCGTGAAGCTGACCGCCGGCGGCGGCGGGGAATGGGCTTTCACGCAATATACCCCCGCGGGCGCTACGACCAGCGACAAGCCGGCCTGGTACAATCTGGGCCTCCAGCTGGGTTTCGGCGCCTGGGCGGTCGGGGCCTCGGCCGCCTATTACACCAACTACGCCCATGCCGGCTACGGGGCGACCAATGCGGCCTCAGGGGATGACGGCTGGGTCGTGACGGCCGGCGGCAGCTACACAATCGATGCCTGGTCCTTCGGGCTGCAGGGCATGTACGCCAACTACCAGCAAAGCGGCGCGGTGATCACGGGCATTCCCTTCGCCACGGCGTCGGACCAGGAGTACTGGGCCGTGTCGCTCAACGGCGCCTATGCGCTGGGACCGGGGATCGCGCTGGAGGGGCAGGTGGCCTACACCGATACGAACTACGGCAGCGTCTCTGCCCTCGGCGTGAGCGTTCCGGTTCCGGTCGCCGTGGGCGTGAACGCCAGCCAGGTCAGTTCCTGGGAGATCGACTTCGGCACCGCCATCAATTTCTAGGTTCTTCCTCTAGCGGCGGCGCCAGGCGGTGAGCTACATCCGCCGCCGAGAGACATCGCCCAACGCAACAGGGCCCAACGCAACAGGAGCGCAGAATATGAGCGGCAGCAAGCTGGTGACACCGGGCGATCTTCGCGCCCTGACCGAAAACGCCCAAAGGGCCAAGGTTCAGGAGCAGTTCGACCGCGCCAGGAAGCTCGAGGAAGAGCAGAAGTCGCTGCGCGAATCCTTCATGTCGCGGGATGTCCACCCCCAAGTCATGGAGCGGGTGAATGCCGCGGTCCGGCGAGCGGCGGAGCAGGGCCTTCACGAGATCGAAGTGATCAAGTTCCCGGCCGAGTTTTGCAACGACAAGGGACGGCGGATCAACAACGGCGAAGCCGACTGGCCGAACTCCCTCGAGGGCTTCGCGAAGCACGCCTATGAGTTCTTCGTCAAGGAGCTGCAGCCGGCGGGATTCAAGGTGCGGGCCCAGGTGCTCAACTATCCCGAGGGCCGGCTGGGCGACATCGGTTTGTTCCTGAGCTGGTAGGGCGGTGATTGCCGCAACGAGGGCGGCCAGGTCCGGCGAGGCAGAGCGTCGGTCGCCGGACTAGCTAGCCTCCCTGCGGCAAGGCGAGAACCGAGACATCGGCATCCTGGATGTCGCGCCTGAGCGATTCCTTCAGGGCCTCGACCCGGCGATTCACCTCGGCGATGGTCAGCCCCGGCTCGAAGCCGAGGGCGAGCTCGATGAAGACGACCCGGCCGGAGCGCCGCGAGCGCAGGCGCTGGAGCCGTCCATAATCGCCGACATGACTGGCGAGCGCGCGCTCGACGGAGTCGCGGACCTGCTTGCCGGCCGATCGGTCGAGCAGATCGGGAATGCCCGATCTCAGCATGCCGATCGCATTGACGAAGATGAAAATCGCGACGAAGAGGGAGCCGATCACATCGGCCCAAGCCACCACCACCGGATCGGCGGAAAGGGCGGCGATCGTCATAGTCACTTGGACGAAGAGGGAGGAGACAAGCTTCACCACCCGGGCCCGCAGCTGGGCCAGCATGAGCAGCGAGCTCTCCGCCCGTGCCGCACGGCGCATGGCGTCCCAGGCGAGGATATTGATGCAGGTGTTGAGCGCGCCGGCGATGGCCGCGAGCGCGAGCCCGAAGGGCGTGCCCAGCGCCCTTTCCCCGGCGATGATGGCGAAGGCCTTGGAGACGATCCAGACCGAGCCGCCCAGCATGCCCAGGCCGATGGCGAGATTGGCGATCTGCTCCAGCTTGCCGGTGCCGAATTCCAGATCGGCCAGCACCCCGCGATGGATCCGGCGCATCACCAGGAAGGCGAAGAGCTCGATCAAGGCCATCAATATGCCACGGATGGCCTCGGCGGTGATGGTGAGGGAGCCGCCGACGACCCCGACTATCACGAGGAGGGTCAGGACGAGCCCATCCGCCACCAAGGCGAAGCGCAGCGAGCGCTCTTCCGCCTGCTGCTCGGGGGTGATGCGGGAAGCGTGGGCCATCTGCAGCCGCGGGCTCTAAAGCCGCAGCCGGGCGCGCAGGATGTCGATCAGCCCGACCTCGGGGAAATCGACATTGGCGGCCTGGCCGATCGGGCAGGCCGCCACATCCGCCGGCGTGGGCTGGATCCGGACCAGCACCTGGCCCACCCCGGGATAGCGGCCCTTGGCGATCGCCGCGAGATCGTCCTGGCCGATGGTGGAGGCGGCGCCGCGGGTAAGCAGCACGGTGCCCCGGCGGATCCTCCGCTCGCCTTCGAGGACGACATCGGCCAGGGCGCCCTTGGTCAGGAGCGCCAGCTCGACATCGGAGACGGGCACGTCGATCAGCATGTCGCTGCAGTCGATCCAACTCGCCACCGGCGCCCCGGGCTGTACCGCCGCACCAGGGGCGGTGATCAGGCTCCAGACGAGCGCGCCGGGGGGTGCCTGCACCTCGATGCGGCGCGTGGTCTCGTAGATCCCCTTCGCCGCGGCGAGAAGGTTTCTGGCCGAGGCGATATCCACCTTGGCGACGATGATATCCGACTCCGTCTGGCTGAGCAGGATCCGGGCCTCGTCCAGATCGCGGGCGGCGATGGCGGCATCCGTGCCATCATCAAGCAGGAGCGTGCCTTGCTCCGCATCGCGCCGGCGCTGGGTGGTCCGATCGAGCTCGGTCTGGATCTCGATCTGGGTCCGCTGCAGGTCGGCGACCTGCTCCGCCTCGGCATCGGCGGCGGCCTGCGAGCTGTGGCCGCCGGCCGCCAGCTTGGTCAGCCGGCCGGCCTGGATGCGCTCCAGCGCCAGGCGCTGCTTGATGAAGGTGAGCTTGCTGCTGGCGGCGGCGATCCTGGAATCGAGATCCTGCTTGAAGGCGGCGGCATAGGCGGCGGCGAGGGCGCTCCGGCTCTCCACCGTGTGGTTCAGGATCGACTCGCGCTGCTCCAACGCCTGGAGCCTGTCCTGTGCCCGCTCGAGATCCGCCTCGGCGCGGACGACCGGGGTCTGGTCCGCCAGCGCATCCTCGACGGTCGCGATCCTTCCGTCGGCGCCGACGCGCTCGCCGGGATAGAGGGGGTGCTCGTCCACATATCCCCGGATCGGGGAGGCGGTGTGGTTGATCCAGGTCGTCACCGCCGCGTCGCGCACGATGATCGAGCGCAGGTAAGGTCCGCCGATCCAGGCGACATAGATCAGCAGCCCGGCCAGGGCCAGAAGCACAACCGATCGCCGCGATCCCACGCGAATCGCCATTCCCCGCCCCCCGGACCTGCCCCCCGGCCTGGTCCGCGTTTCGCCAGCGGATCATTGCGCCTGGGGGCGTCCGGCGCAAGCGCCGGCCGGTCCCTGGGGCCCCCGAGGCCCGCTTTACCCTCGATCCGCCTTTCGCTATGGTGCGGCCGGTTCCCGCGGCATGCACCCGTAGCTCAGCTGGATAGAGCGCTGCCCTCCGAAGGCAGAGGTCACAAGTTCGAATCTTGTCGGGTGCGCCAAAGACCGCCGATAGCTCTCCAAGCTACGATATGTCCCGGTTACTGCCGATCGCCGCCTTTGCCGTGATGCGACGGCGTCCGCCACCGTTGCGGAAATCCTTGATGGCTTCCGCAAGGCCGGTCTTCCGGCGTGACACGCCGGCGCGATCTCCCAAACGGCCATTCGATCCGAAAGCCGCATGTCGCCCGACCGGTCGTGCGACCTATTCCTCGAAGCGACTCGTGGCGTCACGATCACGGACGTATCGTCTCTTGAGCGGAAACCGCGGCAACCAGGACTCGCGACGGATTGTCCAGCTTTCGTAGGTTGGCATGAGTTGGTCAGGGGCATCCAGGGATCCCAGGTTCACTTCGATTTCGTCTGCGCTGCGTGCGAAAACGGACGAGCCGCAGCGGGGACAGAAAAACCGCCCCTCGTAGTCGCGTGTTTCGCCCTCGATTGTCACCGCATCCTGAGGGAAGATCGCGGAAGCGTGAAAAAGAGCCCCATGATGCTTGCGGCAGTCGAGACAGTGACAGAGGCCGACCCGGTATGGGCGGCCCGACGCCACAATTCGGACGTTGCCGCACACGCAACCGCCGGTGAATCGGTCCATGCTGCGTCTCCTCTAAAAATCAAGCGGTCGAAATGGTTACAACGAACGGCCCTGTCATTGCAATTGCCCGCTGCGGGCGGGGACGTCCGACTCCAAGGCCAGAGTTTAGAGGGCTATCGTG
>DATHQQ010000295.1:0-4014 GCA_035482595.1 Verrucomicrobiia bacterium | reverse complement strand
GAATAGAGCACCGGCACGATGTTGGAGGCACCCAGCCCCACCATCCAGAATCCCGCGAGCGAGGCCAGCCAGGACGGAACGAAGACGGCCAGCACGAAGCCGGCGGCACCGAGGAGACCGCCGAAGATCAGGATCGCCCTGCCGCCGACGGCCTGTTTGATGCGATCGCCGCCGAAGCGGCCAAGGGTCATGGCGCAGGCGAAGACGGCATAGCCCAGGCCGGACCGGCTGGGATCCACCTGGCGCACCGAGGTCAGGAAGATGGCGCTCCAATCCAGGATGGAGCCTTCCGCCAGGAAGGTGACGAAGCAGAGCAGGCCGATGATCAGCACCACGCCATGAGGCAGGACGACCAGAGCCGAGCGGCGCTCGTCTTCGCTCCCATAGGGCAGGAGGTGGCGCCCGAAGATCGCCAACATGCCCAGGATCACCAGATCGGCGGCCAGTGCGGCGACCAAAGGCGATGCGCCGGCCCAGAGCACGGCGCTGACGCCGCCGGCGCCCAGGATTCCGCCGACGCTGAAGAGCCCGTGGAAGCCGGACATCAAGGCCCGTCTCGCCGCCTTCTCCACGATGATCGCCTGGATGTTCACGACGACATCCGTCACGCCGACTCCCGAGCCGAAGAGGAGCAGAGCCAACGCCAGCGCCGGGGCGCTGTCGAGGGTCGCCAGCAAAGGCAGTGCGACGCAGATGCATAGGCCCGCGACCCAGACCGGGCGCCGGCAGCCGAAGCGAGCGGCAATCCCGCCCGAGAGCGGCATGGCAACGACCGAGCCGGCGCCGAGGCAGAGCAACAGAAGACCAAGCTGCGCGTCGTTCACCGCCAGCCGCGCTTGCGCGAAGGGGACGAGCGGCGCCCAGGCGGCGAGCGCGAAGCCGGCGACGAAAAAAGCCGCACGCGTCGAATGTCGCTCGAGGTGGCCCGGCGCGGGCCGTTGAGGCAGAGTCACGGCTTCTCCTGGCATCTGCCCCAGTGAATTCCGCTTGGAGACATCGCGGAAAAGCGCTCGGCGGTCAACCGGCCAAATGACTCGTCATGCATTTTGCCGGATTCAATGTCGCAAAATTCATTTCCCGTAAAAAGGTGATGTGCCAGGCACTACCTGCATCGGAGACCGTGCCCCCCGCCGCCACCACTGCCGCTGCGGCTGCCGCACGCCTGCGATGTCGGGGATGACGATGCTATGCTCCTCGGCGACGGAGGCGCTCACCGGACCAACATCGACGACTATCTTTTAGGTCGTGAAGGAGAAATGGCCCAGGGCCAGCCCGGCCAGTCCGAGGACGATCAAAATGACGCCTACAAGGGCCAAGGGTTTCATCATGCGCCTTCCGGTGGAGGTGAGATGCTACACCTAACTCGTGAGCTCTCATCGGGTTCCACTACCCGGGCGCTGTAAATTCCCGGCCGGCGATCCGGAATTCAGGAGTTGCCGATCGATCCCTGGGGCGGCAAGTCCTTGTAGATGGCGGGGGTTTCGCTGCTTCGCGGACGCTGATACTCCTCGTCGTTGCTGTTCTTGCAACCGGCAAGGGAGAAGGCCGCGATCAGCAAAGCGGCCAGGGCCGTGATCTTGCGCATGGCGAAATTCCTTCGATGCATGGACGCTATTTTCGCACCAATCCAGCCACGGAAAAACAACCAATCACGCTTCCGGGAATCGGCCGCTGCTGGCGAAGGCTGTGAGGGCCCGCTCGTAGCGCTCAGTATCCAAGCCTTGGTCGCGGATCCAGCCGCGGTCGTAGTAGCTGTGCAGATAGCGCTCGCCCGAATCGCAGATCATGGTGACGACGCTGCCGGTCTCGCCCCGCGCCAGCATCTCGGCAATGAGTTGCAGCGCCCCGAACACATTCGTGCCGGTCGATCCGCCGCATTTGCGCGCGAGGACCGATTGCAGCCACCAGATCGTGGCGACGCTCGCGGCATCGGGCACGGACATCATGCGATCGATGACGGCGGACTGGAAGGAAGGCTCGACCCGCGGCCGCCCGATGCCTTCGATGCGCGAGCTGCGATCGGATGTAAGGCTGCGATCGCCGCTGCGGAAGAAATCGAAGAAGACCGAGTTCTCGGGATCGACCACGCAGAGCTTCGTGGTACCGAAGAGCGCGGGGCGGTAGCGGATATAGCGCCCGATGGTGGAGGAGGTGCCGCCGGTGCCGGCGCTGACAACGACCCAGCGCGGTATGGGAGAACGCTCCCGCTCGAGCTGGGTGAACATGCTCTCGGCGATGTTGTTGTTGCCGCGCCAATCGGTCGCCCGCTCGGCGAAAGTGAACTGATCGAGGTAATGTCCCTTCAGCCTGTCGGCCAGGGTTCGGGCCTCGTCATAGATCTGCTTCGGCTCGACCCGATGGCACTCGCCGCCATAGAACTCGATCTGGGCGATCTTCTCGGCCGAGGTGGTCCGCGGCACGACGGCGATGAAGGGCAGGCCCAGAAGGCGGGCGAAATAGGCCTCGGATATGGCGGTGCTGCCCGAGGAGGATTCGATGAGGGGCGTGTCCTTGCGGATCCAGCCGTTGCACAAGCCATAAAGGATCAGGGAGCGCGCCAGGCGATGCTTCAGGCTGCCGGTGGGATGGGTCGATTCATCCTTCAGATAGAGGTCGATGCCGCCGAGGCAGGGCAAATCTAGCTTGATCAGATGGGTGTCGGAGGAGCGGTTGAAATCCGCGGCGATCTTGCGGGTCGCCTCGCAGACCCAGTCGCGATCGGGGCCGCCGAGCGTCCGGTCGATCTCCAGCGACATGCCCATCTCTCCCAGACGCTCCATCTCTACCAGGCGCCGGTGCTCGCCATACCGGCCCAGGGCGCCTTGGGGGGCAAAGGCTCGCCTTTCTGCAGCAACTCGATGGAGATGCCGTCGGGCGAGCGCACGAAGGCCATCTGGCCATCTCGCGGCGGGCGGTTGATGGTGATCCCGGCATCGGCGAGGCGCTGGCATGTCGCATAGATGTCTTCCACGGCGAAGGCGAGATGGCCGAAGTTGCGCCCACCCGCATAGGCCTCCGGGTCCCAGTTGTAGGTGAGCTCGATGAGGGGCGATCTCTCCGTCGCCGCCTCCGCCAGATCGTCCGGCGCCGCCAGATAGATCAGGGTATAGCGGCCGGCTTCGCTGCTGTAGCGCTCGACCTCCTTGAGCCCCAGCTTGTCGCAGAAGAAGTCGAGCGACCGGTCGATATCGCTGATGCGGATCATGGTATGAAGAAATTTCACCGGTCGTTCTCCCCTGCGAATGCTCTCGCGTCCATACCCCATTGCCTTGCCCCAATACCTCGGCGGGTACCGATCGCGCAAGGCCCAGCCCTGGCCGGACGCTGCCGGGGAATGTGCTAGAATAGGACCATCGAATTCCTCGATAGGAAACAGCGCCCTTGCCCGGCCCCGATGGCACCGCACCGGATCGGAGATTGAGCGATGTCGAGCTGCTGGCCCGCGCTTGGCGCGTCGCCGCCGAGCGGCATGTCGATCATCGGCGCAAGGGCAGCCGGGCCGAGCCCTATGTCAATCACCTGGCCGAGGTGGCCGATCTGGTCGCCGCGGCGACTGGCGGCAGCGACGCCAGGCTGGTCGCCGCCGCCGTGCTCCATGATACGATCGAGGACACCGGCATGAGCCTGGCCGAGCTCGACCGGCTGTTCGGCCCCGATGTCGCCGGGCTGGTGGCCGAAGTGAGCGACGACAAGAATCTGACGCGCGAGGAACGCAAGCGCCTCCAGGTCGAGAGCGCGGCCGCCAAGCCGGCGCGGGTCAAGCTGCTCCGGCTGGCGGACAAGACGTCGAATCTCCGCTCCACCACCCTGAGCCCGCCCGCCGATTGGAGCCTGGCGCGCCGGCGGGGCTATCTGGACTGGGCGCGGGCCGTGGCGGCGGGGTTGCGCGGCGTCAATCCCTGGCTCGAGCAGCAGTTCGACCGCGCGGCGGCGGAGCTCGAGGAGCGGCTCCAGCAAGAGGAGGCGACATCATGAAAGCCCCAAGGTTTACCGGCCGCCTTCTTGCTTTCGCCG
>DATHQQ010000294.1:0-6524 GCA_035482595.1 Verrucomicrobiia bacterium | reverse complement strand
CAACGCACCGGAGGAATGGGTGCCGCTGCGCCCCGACAGTTACTACGCCGAGAATGGCATCGAGCTGCGGCTCGGCACCAGGGCGACCGGCATCGACAGGCGTGGCCGTGCGGTCGAGCTCGCCGATGGATCGAAGCTCGGCTATGACCGGCTGCTGCTGGCGACCGGCGCCGAGCCGGTCCGCCTCTCCTTCCCCGGGGTCGATCAGCCCCATGTCCATGTCCTGCGTTCCCTGGCCGACAGCCGGGCGATCATCGAAGGCGCGAAGCAGGCGAAGCGCGCCGTGGTGATCGGCGCCAGCTTCATCGGGCTCGAGGTCGCAGCGGCGCTGCGCCACCGCAAGATCGAGGTCCATGTGGTGGCGCCGGACAAACGGCCGATGGAACGCGTGCTGGGGCCTGAGATGGGGGATTTCGTCCGCAGCCTGCATGAGGGCCAGGGAGTTGTGTTCCATCTCGAGGACACGGTGGTGGCGATCGAGGGCAAACAGGCGAAGCTCAAGGGCGGCGGCACCCTCGAGGCTGATCTGGTGGTCATGGGCGTCGGGGTGCGCCCGCGGATCGAGCTGGCCGAAAAGGCCGGGCTCAAGATCGATCGTGGAATCAGCGTGGATGCCTTTCTCGAAACCAGCGAGCCCGGCATCTTCGCCGCCGGCGACATCGCGCGCTGGCCCGATCCCCGTAGCAGCCATCCGATCCGGGTCGAGCATTGGGTCGTGGCCGAACGCCAGGGGCAGACCGCCGCCCTCAACATGCTGGGCCAGCGCGAGGCCTTCACGCAGGTGCCCTTCTTCTGGAGCCAGCATTACGACATCCCGATCAATTATGTCGGCCATTGCGATGGCTGGGACGAGCTCGTCGTCGAGGGCGACATCGCCGCCAAGGATTGCCTGCTGCGCTTCAAGCAGAAGGGCAAGGTCATGGCTGTGGCCTCCATCTTCCGCGATCTCGAGAGCCTCCAGGCCGAGGCGGCGATGGAGCAGGGGACCGCTTAGATGTTCGATCAGATCTTCGGACTGCTGACCGGCCGCAACGCGGCCGCTCCCACCGGCGACGATCCGCAGCTCAGGATCTGCGTCGCCGCCTTGCTGGTCGAGGCGGCCCGCATGGACGACAAGTTCGATGCCGCGGAGCGCAGGGCCATGGAGCGCATCCTGGCGGAGCGCTTCGATCTGTCGAAGGACGAGACCGCCGATCTCGTGGCGGCGGCCGAGCGCGCCGTCGATCAATCGACCCAGCTCTTCCGCTTCACTGATGCGGTGGTGCGAGGGGTCAGCATCGAGGACCGGGTGCGCATCCTCGAGATGCTCTGGGAGGTCGCCTATGCCGATGGCCGGCTCGATCCCGAGGAAGATGCCTTGCTGCGCCGGATCGCCGGGCTGATCCACGTCACCGACCGCGACCGGGGCCTCGCCCGCCAGCGCGTCCTGCAGCGGCTGGGGTTGGGTTAGACGCCACCACTCACCCCAACTGCCGCACGACCTCCCGCACCCCCGCCGCCAAGGCCACCAACTCCGCCTCCGTATTGTACAGCCCCAGCGACGCCCTGAGCGTGCCGGGCACGCCGAAGCGGTCCATGGCAGGCTGGGCGCAGTGGTGGCCGGCGCGCACTGCGATGCCCTGGCGGTCGAGGATGGTGGCGGCGTCATGGGGATGGATGCCGGCGAGAGCAAAGGAGAGGATGTTGGCGCGCTCCCGCGCCTGGCCGATGAGGCGCAGGCCCGGAATCTCCCGGAGCAAGTCGGTGCCGCGCGCCAGGAGATCCTGCTCATGCTCGCCGATGGCCGGCAGGCCCAGGCCCTCGACATAGTCGATGGCCGCCGCGAGACCCACGGCGCCGATGATATTGGGCGTGCCGGCCTCGAAGCGGGCCGGGGGGTCGGCATAATCCGTATGCGCGAAGGTGACCGTGCGGATCATCTCGCCGCCGCCCTGCCAGGGCGGCATGTCGGCGAGGATCTCGCTCCTGGCATAGAGGACGCCGATGCCAGTCGGGCCATAGAGCTTGTGCCCGGCGAAGACGTAGAAGTCGCAGTCGAGATCGCGCACGTCGATGGGGCGATGGGGCACCGCCTGGCAGCCGTCGACCAGCAGCTTGGCCCCGGCGTCATGGGCGAGGCGGGCGATCTCGGCGACGGGAAAGACGCTGCCGAAAGCATTGGAGACATGGGCGATGGCCACCAGCCGGCAGCGCTCGTCGATCAGCCGGCCCAGCGCCGCGAGGTCCAGGGCGCCGGCATCGTCCACCGGCGCCACGGCGATCTCGATCCCGGAGCGCTCGCGCAGGAGCTGCCAGGGCACGATATTGGAGTGATGCTCAAGGGCCGAGATGACGACCCGGTCGCCCGCCTTGAGATTTGCCGCCCCCCAGCTGCCGGCCACGAGATTGAGGGCCGCGGTGGCGCCGGCCGTGAAGACGATCTCGCCGGGCTTGCGCGCGTTGAGGAAGCGCTGCACCCGGGCGCGGGCGCCCTCATAGCCCTCCGTCGCCCGCTCGGCCAGGCTATGCACTCCGCGGTGGACATTGGCGTAGTCCTGCTCGATGAAGCGGGTCATGGCATCGATGACGGCGCGAGGTTTCTGGGCGCTGGCCGCGGTGTCGAGATAGACCAGGGGATGGCCATGGATTCGGCTGGCGAGGATCGGGAAATCGCTCCGCACCTTCTCCAGGTCGTAGGCCGGTCGGTTCGATCCTGTCACGGGCTTGCCTGCCAAGTCGGGGGGCCGTTGCCTTCACATAATGAGCGTCCCAAGGGCTGGCAACCAGGCTGGCAACGGGCAAGGGCCGGTTGACAGGTGAGGGCGGGCTCCCTAATTTGTATGTATACAAACAACTTCGGCAGCTGGCGGTCCATGAGCAATTTCCTGCAGGAGCGCGTCCTCGACGTCCGCCATTGGACCGAGGCGCTGTTCAGCTTCACCACCACCCGCGATCCCTCTTTCCGCTTCGAGAACGGCCAGTTCACCATGATCGGGCTGGAGGTCGAGGGGCGGCCACTGCTGCGCGCCTACAGCATGGCCAGCGCCAACTACGAGGACCAGCTCGAGTTCTTCAGCATCAAGGTGCCGGACGGGCCGCTGACCTCGCGGCTCCAGCATCTGAAGCCGGGGGATCCCATCATCGTCGGCCGCAAGGCCACCGGGACCCTGCTGCTCGACAATCTGCTGCCGGGCCGGAACCTCTATCTGCTGGGGACCGGAACGGGGCTGGCCCCCTTCCTCAGCCTGGTCAAGGATCCCGAGACCTATGAGCGCTTCGAGCGCATCGTGCTGCTCCATGGCTGCCGCAAGGTCTCGGAACTCGCCTATGGAGAGACGATCCTGAAGGATCTCTCCAAGGACGAATTCCTGGGCGATCTGATTGCGAGCCAGCTGACCTATTTCCCGACGGTCACCCGCGAGCCCTTCCGCAACCGGGGCCGGATCACCGATCTCATCGCCTCTGGCCAGCTCTCGGCGGAGATCGGCCTTCCGCCCATCGATCCGGCGGAGGACCGGCTGATGCTCTGCGGCAGCCCGCAGATGATCGCCGATACGCGGACCCTGCTGGACGCGCGCGGCTTCGACGAGGGCAATCACGCCGAGCCCGGCCATTACGTCGTCGAGAAGGCCTTCGTGGAGCGCTAGCAGCGATTTTCTTTTCGTCATTCCGGCGAAAGCCGGAATCCAGGGGCCACAGGCTCAGCGCTTTGCCACTCGCCCCTGAATCCCGGCTTTCGCCGGGATGACGGTGAGGAATGGTTCTGGGTGATCGGATAGCTCGCGGGTATCTCGCTGCCATGCTATCCAATTGGGCGATCGGCTAGGCAATCTCAGGTACCTCCTTGGACGAGCACACACCCCTGCCGCCATCCGCGACCCGCCGCTCGAGCCGGGGCAAGGCCTCGCCGAAGTCGCCGGCCTATGTCCTGGACGACCAGATCGGCTTCATCCTGCGCCAGGCCTACCAGAAGCATGCCCTGCTCTTCGTGGAATGCTTCGGCGAGGATTTCACCCCGACCCAATGGGCGGCTGTCGCCAAGCTGAGCGAAATCGGCGGCTGCTCGCAGAATCTCCTCGGCCGGCTGACGGCCATGGATGCGGCCACGATCAAGGGCGTGGTCGACCGGCTGATGAAGCGCGGCTATATCGAATCCACCCCCAGCGCCACGGACCGCCGGCGAGTGCTGATCACCCTGACGGCGGCGGGGAAGAAGGCTTATGAGCGCGGGGTCGGCGCAGCACTTCGGGTCTCGAGCGACACCCTGCTGCGGCTGAAGCCCCGCGACCGGAGAGTGCTCCTTCGTCTGCTGAAGCAATTGGGCTAAGATCGGCACGGCTTCGGGTCGGGTGGCGAGGGGTCCCCTCCGGCGGTCCGAGCCGGCGCCCGAGGGCGATTGACAGGTCGTCGGGACCGGCGCAAATTAGTTTGTGTACAAACAAATAAACGGGGAGGCGCGTATGAATGGCAATTCCGATCGGCGGGGATCGAGCCGCCGCAATTTCGCCCGGTATCTGATCGCAGGCGGGCTGGCGCTCGCCGTCGGCGGGCTGGCCGCGGGTCATGCCGCGGCGGCGAAGGACCTGCATGTCCTGAACTGGCAGGGCTATGGCACCGACGAGGCCTGGGCGACCAAGCTCTTCGAGGAGCGGACCGGCTGCAAGGTGGTCCACGACTACTTCAATTCCGAAGAGGAGATGCTGACCAAGCTCAGGACCAATCCCGGCACCTATGACGTGGTGCTGATCAACAGCTCCTATACCCAGGGCGCGGCCAAGGACGGCCTGATCCAGCCGATCGATACCTCCAAGATCACCAATTGGAAGGATCTGGCGCCAAAGCTGCGGGATTCGCCCTACCTGAATACCGACGGCAAGACCTATGGCCTGTCCTGGGTCTGGGGCGTCACCTCCCTGGCCTACAACACCGACGACATCAAGACCAAGCCGGATTCGATCCAGGCCCTGTGGGATCCGGCCTATGCCGGCAAGGTCGGCTGGCGCGACGATCCAGTGGAATCCGTGGCCTTCGGCGCCATCGCCACCGGCCAGGATCCCAACAACCCGGCCGATCTGGAGAAGGTAAAGGCGAAGCTCCTCGCGCTGAAGCCGCAGCTCAAGACCTTCTGGTCCTCCGAAGACGAGTGGAACAAGCATCTCCAGGGCGGCGATTTCGAGATCGCCACTTATTGGAGCGGCTCGGCGGCCCGCAGCAAGAAGGCCTTCCATCTGCCGGTGGAGTTCGTGGTGCCCAAGGAAGGCGCCATCGGCTGGTTCGATGGTCTCTCCATCGCCGCCAACGCCCCGAACCTGGACTGCGCCGAGAAGTTCCTCGACTTCATGGTGAGCCCGGAGTTCTACGTGAAGTGGGATACCGATGTGGGCGCGCCGGCCTCGGCCAATGACGCCGCCAATGCCAAGCTTCCCGCCGATGCCTTCAACCGCGTCGTCATGGGCCAGCCCGGCATGCAGGAGCGGCTGTTCTACATGGCCCCGCTGACCGATGAGCAGCGCAAGCAGTTCACCGAGCTGTGGGAGACCGTGAAGACCGATCTCGGCAAATAAACGGTTCCGGCGGCCCCGCGCGACAGGCATCGCGCGGGGCTTCCGGGTAACGCGCTAGAGACCCCCCAAGGGACCTCCATGGCGGCCTCGACGCTTTCAGCATCCGGATCGGCCGCCAGCCGGCGCCGCTGGGCGGTGATCGGGCTCACCGCGCCCGCCTATATCTGGCTCGCGCTCACGGTGCTGCTGCCGCTCTCGGCCATGCTCTATTTCAGCTTCCTTACCGTGGCGCCCCTCGGCAACCGGGTCGCCGAAGGGACTCTCGCCAACTATCTCGATTTCTTCCGCAAGGGCTTCTACCTCACCCTGACCGGCCGCTCCCTCATGCTCGGCCTCTGGGTGACGGGGCTCTGCCTGCTGCTGGGTTTCCCGGCAGCCCTTGCGCTTGCCAAATATGTCAAGGGGCGCTGGCGGGAGGCGCTGTTCCTGCTGGTGGTGCTGCCCTTCTGGAGCAATGCGCTGGTGCGCACCTTCTCCTGGACCATGGTGCTGCGCACTGACGGCATGGTGGACGATCTCCTCCAGTCGGTCTTCCCGAGCCTGCCCCATCTCGATGTCATGTTCACCTTCACCGCGGTGGTGATCGGCCTCGTCCACAGCTTCCTGCCCTATATGATCCTCACCTGCTACATCTCCCTGCAGGCGATCGACGATTCCCTGCTGGAGGCGGCGCGCAGTTTGGGAGCCTCCGGCCCCACGGTCTTCCGGCGGATCCTGCTGCCCCTCAGCCTGCCCGGCATCCTCGCCGGCACCATCCTGATCTTCGTGCCGGTCATCGGCTCCTTCATGGAGCCCCGCATCCTGGGCGGGCGCGGCGGCTTCATGCTGGGCAATGTGATCGAGGATCAGTTCACCGTCGTCTTCAACTGGCCGCTGGGCGCGGCCCTCTCCTTCATCCTGCTCGCCATCGTGCTGCTGATCCTGGCGGCCTGCTATCCGCTGTTGCGCCGCAATCTGCAGGGCCTGGCATGAGCCGGCTCT
>DATHQQ010000293.1:0-5626 GCA_035482595.1 Verrucomicrobiia bacterium | reverse complement strand
CCCTTCTGATGCCTGATGCCTGATTCCTGCTAGGTATCGAGGAAACTGCGCAGCTTGCGGCTGCGGCTGGGGTGCTTCAGCTTGCGGAGCGCCTTGGCCTCGATCTGCCGGATGCGCTCGCGGGTCACGGAGAACTGCTGGCCGACTTCTTCCAGCGTATGGTCGGTGTTCATGCCGATGCCGAAGCGCATGCGCAGCACGCGCTCCTCGCGGGGGGTGAGGCTCGCCAGCACCCGGGTCGTGGTCTCGCGCAGATTGGCCTGGATCGCGGCATCGAGCGGGAGGACGGCGTTCTTGTCCTCGATGAAGTCGCCGAGGTGGCTGTCCTCCTCGTCGCCGATCGGGGTCTCGAGGCTGATCGGCTCCTTGGCGATCTTCAGCACCTTGCGCACCTTCTCCAGCGGCATGGCGAGCTTCTCGGCCAATTCCTCCGGCGTCGGCTCGCGGCCGATCTCGTGCAGCATCTGGCGCGAGGTGCGCACCAGCTTGTTGATCGTCTCGATCATATGCACGGGGATGCGGATGGTGCGGGCCTGGTCGGCGATGGAGCGGGTAATCGCCTGCCGGATCCACCAGGTGGCATAGGTGGAGAATTTGTAGCCGCGCCGGTACTCGAACTTGTCCACCGCCTTCATCAGGCCGATGTTGCCTTCCTGGATCAGATCGAGGAACTGCAGGCCGCGGTTGGTGTATTTCTTGGCGATGGAGATCACGAGGCGCAGGTTCGCCTCCACCATCTCCTTCTTGGCGCGGCTCGCCTCGCGCTCGCCCCGCTGGATGATGCCGACGACCCGGCGGAAATCGGGGATCGGCAGCAGGCTCGCCGCGCCGATCTCCACGATCTGGGTGCGGAGGTTCTTGGCGTCGTCGCGATATTTGCCGCTGAAATCGCGCCAGCCCTTGCCGGTCAGCTTGGCGAGGTTGCCCAGCCAGCGCGGATTGTGCTCGGAGCCGCTGTAGCGGGCGATGAATTCCTCGCGCTTGACGCCCGCCTTCTGGCCCAGGCGCAGGAGCTGGCCCTCGAGGCCGATCAGCTTGCGGTTGAAGTTGTAGACCTGCTCGACGAGCTGCTCGATGCGGCCGTTGTTGAGCTTGATCGTGCGCATATGGCCGCTGAGCTCCGCGGTGAGCTGGACGATCTTGCGCTCCGACTGGGGCGTGGGCTTCACGCCTTCGTTCGACGTCTCCAGCCGCTTATAGAGCAGCTTGTCGACCTTCTTGAAGGTGACGGCGATCTTGTCGAGGGTCTCGATGACGCTGGGCAGGAGCTCCTGCTCCATGGCGGCGAGCGAGATATTCGCCTCCTCGCCGGCCTCGCCTTCCGCTTCACCCTCGCCTTCCGGCGGCTCGACCACCACCTCGACCTCGGCGGGCTCGCCCTCGACGGCCTCGCCCTCGACGGCAGCGACGGCAGCGGCGGCCGGATCGGGGCTGCCGCCATAGGTGGCGTCGAGGTCGATGATGTCGCGTAGCAGCATCTCGCCCTTGCCCAGGCGCTCGCGCCAATCGAGCAGCGCGCGATAGGTGAGCGGGCTCTCGGCGATGCCGCCGATCATCATGTCGCGCCCGGCCTCGATGCGCTTGGCGATCGCGATCTCGCCCTCGCGAGAGAGCAGCTCGACGCTGCCCATCTCGCGCAGATACATGCGCACGGGATCGTCGGTGCGCCCGATATCCGCATCGTCGAGATTGCCGGCGGCGCGCTCGCCCTCTTCCTCTTCGCCGCTCGCCGCGGCAGCGGCGGCGGGCTTCTCGGCGGGCGTGCCTTCTTCCTGATCGTCGCTTTCGACGAGATTGATGCCGATCTCGTTCAGCATCGCCATGGTGTCCTCGATCTGCTCCGAGGACATCTCCGTCTGCGGCAAGGCCGCATTCAGCTCGTCATAGGTGATGTAGCCGCGCTCCTTGCCGCGGGCGATCATCTTCTTGACCGCCGCGCTGAAGCCGTCCATCAGGGGACCGTCGGCCGCCTCTTCACGGGTTTCGCTGGTTTCGCTTTTGACAGAGGCCTTCGCCGCCATGTGTAAGATCCCGTATTTCCAATTGCCGGGGCTGCTCGCCCCCTCATTCCGACCCGTTGTCCGGTCCATCGATGTCGCGCCGGCGGCTCTCGCCCTCCAGCGCCAAGTCGCGCGCCGCATCGAAGCGCGCCTGCGCCTCCCCTGTCGGCTGCTCGCCGAGTTGTCGCGCGGCAAGCTCGGCATCTTCCCGCACGGCCCGTTCGCGAAACGACTCTAGGGCATCATCCAACCCAACGCCCGCGGCGTCTGATGGTGCCGAAGCCCGCGTAAAGCGGTTGATGGCCGCCCGTCGCAAGAGATCGGGCAACACATCGTCAAATCCCCGGCTGGAGAGGTGGTCTTTCAGGGTCGCGGAGTCAAGGTCGGGATGATGCGCGGCGAGGTCTATAATGCATTGACGAAGCTTGTCAAGTTGACGCACCGGCAAAGTCAGATGCGCCAGAGCCTCGAGTCGGCGCTCGATCAGCTCGGGATGATGGATCAGGGTGGCCAGAATCGTGCTGCACCGCAACCGGATGGGGTCCTCCGCCGTCTGGCGCATCGCCTCCCCGCCCAGGATCGGCGCCGGACCCCAGCGCCGGCCATCCCCCCGTCCACCTGGGCGTCCACTTTGGCGGCCACCCTGGCGCTCGTCCCGGGGAACCCATCGGGCCTTGGTAGCGGCCGCGGGGGTGCCGGGGTTGAACAGCTTCTCCAGCCGGGTGTTGAACTCGGCCCGATAGGCCTCCTGTACACCCCTGTCCTCGATCCGGGGCAGGAGCTGATAGACCTCCTGGCGCAGGCCCGCCTTGCGCTCGGGCGTGTCCAGCGTCTTGCCGACCAGCAGCCCCCGCCAGACGATCTCGGCCAGCGGCAGGGCCCGGTCGAGCAGCGCCCGCATGGCCGGCGAGCCTTCCGCCAGGATCAGGGTATCGGGATCCTCGCCCTCCGGCAGCATGGCGAAGCGCAGGGATTGCCCGGGCTTCAGAAGCGGCAGCGCCCGCTCTGCCGCCCTTGCCGCCGCCCTCTCTCCAGCCGCATCGCCGTCGAAACAGAGGGTGGGCTCGGGCACCAGCCGCCAGAGCTCGGCGATCTGCTCCTCGGTCAAAGCGGTTCCCAAGGGCGCCACCGCCTGGGGAAAGCCCGCCTGGGAGAGGGCGATCACATCCATATAGCCCTCGGCCACCACCACCTCGCCGGCATCCTTGGCGGGGCGGAGCGCCTGGCCCAGGCCATAGAGGGTGCGGCCCTTGTGGAAAAGGGGGGTCTCCGGCGAGTTCAGATATTTGGGCTGGCCCTCGCCCAGGATCCGCCCGCCGAAGGCGATCACCCGGCCGCGTCGGTCGGCGATGGGGAAAATGACCCGGCCGCGCATGCGGTCGAAGAGCGCGCCATCCTCGCCCTTGCCGACCAGCCCCGCCTCCTGCGCCAGCTCGACGGAGACACCGGCCCGGGTCAGGGCGTCCCGCAGCGCTGTGCGGCCCTCCGGCGCATAGCCCAGGCGGAACCGCGCGATGGTTCCCTCGGCGAGGCCACGGCGCCTCAGGTAATCGAGGGCGCCCCGTCCGGCGGATCCGGCGAGTTGCTCCTGGTACCAGGCCGCCGCGGTCTCCATGGCCGTGACCAGGGTCGACTGGCGCTCGGCGCGCTGGCGCTCCTCGGGCGAGGAGACGGGCAACGCCAACCCTGCCTCCCGCGCCAGGCGTTCCACGGATTCGGGGAAGCTGAGGCCTTCGCTGCGCATGAGGAAGCCGATGACATCGCCGTGGGCCCCGCAGCCGAAGCAATGGAAGAAACCCTTCTCGTCGCTGACCGTGAAGGAGGGCGACTTCTCGTTGTGGAAGGGGCAGAGCCCAGTGCTCTCCCGCCCGCGGCGCACCAGCCTCACCTTGCGTGAGATGACGCTCACCAAGGAAAGGCGCTGGCGCAGCTCGTCGAGAAACTGGGGCGTGAAGCTCATGGGCGAAGGCCTCGCCGGAGGCGAAACACCTAATCTAGTCGCAGAGAGGCGCCTTCGCCAGCATCGCCGCTGGGATAAAGCGACTGGCTATTGCGACAGCCGCTGCCTGACCAGCGCGCCCGCCTTGGACAGATCCAGCCGCCCGGCGAAGCGTTCCTTCAGCTTCGCCATCACCTTGCCCATGTCCTTGACCGATTGGGCGCCGGTCTCGGCGACGGCCGCGTCGATCGCCGCCGCCGCTTCGCCCTCATCCATCTGCTTCGGCATGAAGCGCTCGATGATGGCGATCTCCTCTTCCTCCTGCTGCACGAGATCGGCGCGATTGCCCTGCTTGTAGAGGGTGATGCTCTCCTGGCGCTGCTTCACCATCTTCATCAGCAGCTCTTCGATCTCGCTCTCGCCGATGCCGGTGCTGTTGCCCGAGGGTCGGGCGGCGATGTCGCGGTCCTTCAACTGTGCCAGCACCATGCGCAAGGTCGAGACCGTGCGCTGATCGCGGGCCTTCATCGCCTCCTTCAAGGAGTCGCTCAGTCTCTGGCGCAGCATGGCACACCACCGATTCTCAACGGATTCGCGGGGAAAGGCGGAAGGTAGCGCAACCCGGCCTTCGGAGCAACCGTCCGGCGAGGGTACAAGGGTTTGAAACTTCATGCTAAATCCTTGGCCCCGCGCGGCTTGACGACAAGCGTCCGATAGCGTAATGGACCGCCCGCGCCCCGATCCCTTACCAGCCCTTGAGGCCCCCCCGCCGATGAGCGAAACCCGCCCCGCGCCCGCTGCTCAGATGGTCAGCCGGGGCGGTACCGTTGCGACCGGCATCGTGGTGCTGGCCGACGGCACCGTGCTGGAGGGCCGGGGCATCGGTGCCACGGGCTCGGCCGTGGGCGAGGTCTGCTTCAACACCTCCATGACCGGCTATCAGGAGATCCTCACGGATCCCAGCTACGCCGGCCAGATCATCACTTTCACCTTTCCCCATATCGGCAATGTCGGCGCCAACAACGACGATCTGGAGACGATCACCCCGCCCGCCCGCGGCCTGATCCTCGCCGCCGATATCACGGAGCCCTCGAGCTGGCGCTCGACCCAGCCGCTCAACAACTGGCTGAGGTCGAACGGCCTGGTCGGCGTGGCGGGACTCGACACGAGGCGCCTCACGCGGCTGATCCGCGACGGCGGCGCGCCGACGGGCGTTGTTGCCCATGCGCCCGACGGGCGCTTCGATCTCGCCGCCCTCAAAGCCCAGGCCGCTGGCTGGCCCGGGCTGGACGGGATGGATCTGGCGATCGAGGTCTCCTGCCGCCAGAGCTACCGCTGGGACGAGACGACCTGGCACCTGGGCCAGGGCTTCGGCCGGCAGGAGGCGCCGCGCTTCCATGTCGTCGCCGTCGACTACGGGGCCAAGCGCAACATCCTGCGCTGCCTCGCCTCCGCCGGCGCGCGGGTCACGGTGGTGCCGGCGACGGCGACCGCCGAGGAGATCCTGGGCCATAAGCCCGACGGCATCTTCCTCGCCAATGGTCCGGGCGATCCGGCGGCGACAGGCGTCTATGCCGTGCCCACGATACAAAAGCTCCTGGCAGCCGAGATACCTCTCTTCGGCATCTGCCTTGGCCATCAGCTCCTGGCGCTGGCATTGGGCGCGAAGACCAAGAAGATGCATCTG
>DATHQQ010000292.1:0-5242 GCA_035482595.1 Verrucomicrobiia bacterium | reverse complement strand
GCCGGACCTTCCTGGAACAAGATTCCCCCGGACAAACAGCAGGCGCTGGTCGAGGCCTTCCAGCGCATGACGACCGCCAGCTACGCGAGCCAGTTCGCGGGCTATTCCGGGCAGCAATTCACAGTCGAGCCCAAGGCGACGCCGCGCAATGCCGATGTGATCGTCCATAGCCGGCTGGTGCCCGGCAACGGGGATCCCGTGACCTTCAATTACCTGATGCGCGGTTCGGGCGCGGATTGGAAGATCGAGGACGTCTATCTCGACGGCACGATCAGCCAGCTCGCCGTGCGCCGCTCGGAGTTCAGCGCCATCCTGGCCTCGGACGGCCCCGACGGGCTGCTGGCGAAGCTACAAGCCCAGAGCGACGGGCTGCTGAAGAGTTGACGGGCTGAGAGTTGCTGGGCCGGCGGCACGCCGGCCTCAACGCAAGACGGGCGCGGCATTCCTTCGAGCCGCAGCGACAAGAATTGATACCGATTTACGCGAAGATACTGGCCGATACGACGACACTGACCGATGTGAAGATACTGGCCGACACGACGATACTGCCCGACGCGACGAAATTTGGCGCAGCTACGATACTTGGCGAAGCTCGATGACGCATATGACTGCCGTTGTTCTCGACTGGGTCGCTCCGGCCTTTCTGATTCTGGCGGCCGCCGGAAGCTTCTACACGGTCGTGGCGGTCTTGCTTCTGGGCCGCTTCGCCGCCCGGCCCTTGCCGCGGGCCAGTCGATTCCCCAGCATCACGGTGCTGAAGCCTCTGCGCGGCGCGGAACCCGGCCTTTACGATAATCTGGCCTCCTTCTGCCGCCAGGACTATCCCGGCCCGGTGCAGATCGTCTTCGGGGTTCGCGACGTGCGCGACCCGGCCGTTCCCGTGGTCCGGCGCCTGATGGCGGATCTGCCGCAGGCCGACCTCGAGCTGGTCGTCGATGCGACGGAGTATGGCGCCAACGGCAAGATCTCCAACCTCGCGAACATGGCGCGATCGATTCGCCATGAGCTGGTCGTCCTTGCCGACAGCGACATCCGGGTCGATGCCGGCTATCTCAGCCATCTCGCGGGTGCGCTGGAGCAGCCCGGGGTGGGGCTGGCGACCTGCCTCTACCGCGGCGTCGCCGCCGAAGGCATCTGGAGCCGGTTCGCCGCCAGCGGAATCAATCATCACTTCCTGCCGAGCGTGCTGGTCGGGCTCGGCATCGGGCGCGCCGATCCCTGCTTCGGCGCCACCATGGCGCTGCGGCACGAGACGCTGCGCCGGATCGGCGGCTTCGAGGCCTTCGCCAATCACCTGGCCGACGACCATGCGATCGGCGATGCCGTGCGCCGGACGGGGGCCAGGATCGCGGTCACCACCATGATCGTCAGCCATATCTGCCGCGAGCGGGGACCCGAGGAGATGCTGCAGCAGGAGCTGCGCTGGGCGCTGACGCTCCGCTTCCTCGATCCTGCCGGCTTCTTCGGCTCGGCGGTCACCCATCCTCTGCCCTTCGCCCTGCTGGGGCTGGCGCTGGCGCCGACCAATGCCTGGGGCCTGGGCATCGCTTCCCTGGCGCTTCTCAGCCGCCTGCTGCTGCAGATCCAGGCCGACCGGGTCATCGGCGCGATCCGCCCCACCTGGCAGCTGGGGCCCCTCCGCGACCTTCTGTCCTTCGCCGTCTTCATTGCCAGCCACTTCACCGACGCGGTAATTTGGCGCGGGCAGCGGTTCCGGGTACGCCGCGACGGCACCCTCATTCCCGCCAAGGATCTGGTATCATGATGCGAACGCTCTTTCTCCAGGCTCCCTCCTTCGACGGCTTCGACGGCGGCGCCGGCTCGCGCTACCAGGCGAAGCGGGAGATCCGCTCCTTCTGGTATCCGACCTGGCTGGCTCAGCCGGCGGCCCTGGTCGACAACAGCAAGCTGATCGACGGCCCCCCGCATGGCACCCGGCTCGCCGATGTGGTGAGCCAGGCGCGCGACTTCGACATGGTCGTACTGCACACATCGGCGCCCTCCTTTTCCTCCGATGTGAAGACCATCGAAAAGCTGAAGGAGGCCAATCCCTCCCTGAAGGCAGGGCTGATCGGCGCCAAGGTCGCCGTCGATCCCACGGGCAGCCTGCAGGCGTCTTCGGCGATCGATTTCGTCGCCCGCAACGAGTTCGACTTCACCATCAAGGACGTCGCCGACGACCGCCCCTGGAGCTCGATCACCGGCCTCTCCTACCGGACGGCGGATGGCGCGCTGCATCACAATCCCGAGCGGGCGATCCTGGAGAACATGGACAGCCTGCCCTTCGTCTCGCCGGTTTATCAGCGCGACCTGACCATCGAGAAATACTTCATCGGCTATCTGAAGCATCCCTACATCTCCATCTATACCGGGCGGGGCTGCAAATCGCGCTGCACCTTCTGCCTCTGGCCCCAGACCGTGGGCGGACATCGCTACCGCACCCGCAGCGTCGGCCATGTGATCGAGGAGATCGCCTGGGCGCAGAAGGCCTTCCCGCAGGTGAAGGAATTCTTCTTCGACGACGATACCTTCACCGACGATCTGCCGCGCGCCGAGGCCATCGCCCGCGAACTCGGCAAGCTCGGCATCACCTGGTCCTGCAATGCCAAGGCCAACGTGCCGCGCGAGACGCTGAAGGTGCTGCGGGACGGCGGCTTGCGGCTTCTGCTCGTCGGCTATGAATCCGGCAATCAGCAGATCCTGCACAATATCAAGAAGGGCATGCGCATCGAGGTCGCCAAGCGCTTCACCAAGGATTGCCACGAGCTCGGCATCGCGATCCACGGCACCTTCATCCTGGGCCTGCCGGGGGAAACGAAAGAGACGATCGAGGAGACGATCCGCTTCGCCACCGAGATCAACCCCCACACGATCCAGGTCTCGCTCGCCGCACCCTATCCCGGCACCTTCCTCTACAAGCAGGCGCTGGAGAACGGCTGGCTCGACAGCGCCAATGCGGAGCTGGTCGACGACCATGGCGTGCAGATCGCGCCGCTGCATTATCCCCATCTCAGCCATACCGAGATCTTCCACTCGGTCGAGGCCTTCTACCGGCGCTTCTACTTCCGTTCCGGCAAGATCGCCTCCATCGTGGGCGAGATGGTGCGAAGCCCGCAGATGATGAGGCGCCGCCTGCGCGAGGGCGTGGAGTTCTTCCATTTCCTGAGGGAGCGCAAGGAGCTGGCGAGCTGAAGCATCTCGTCGTTACGGCCGATGATTTCGGGCTGGCGCCCGAGGTCAACGAGGCCGTCGAGGAGGCGTTTCGCCACGGCATATTGACGGCGGCGAGCCTGATGGCGGCAGAGCCCGCCGCGGCCGACGCCGTGGCGCGGGCCAAGCGCCTGCCGGGCCTGCGCATCGGTCTCCATCTGGTGCTGGTGGAAGGCCGCCCCGTGCTGCCGCCCGAGAAGGTGCCGGACCTCGTCGACGCCCAAGGCTTCTTCCGTCAGAACATGGTGCGGGCGGGCATCGCCTTCTTCTTCCGCCCCCGGGTGCGCCGCCAGCTCGAAGCCGAGATCGAGGCGCAATTCGCCGCATTCGCCGCCACCGGTCTTCCCCTCGACCATGTCAACGCCCATAAGCATTTCCACCTGCATCCCACCATCGCCGGGCTGATGCTGCGCATCGGCAAGCGATATGGGGCCAAGGCGATGAGGGTCCCCCTGGAACCGCCCGGCGTTCTGGCGGCGGTGGAGGCGGCGCCGAAAGGCCGCGCCGAGGTGACCAGGCCCTGGGCGCGGCGGCTGCGCCGGCGCCTGGAAAAGGCCGGCATCACCACCCCCGATCAGGTCTTCGGTCTCGCCTGGTCCGGGGCCATGACGGCGCCGCGGCTGGCCGGCCTGCTGGCCCATCTGCCCGAAGGTCTCAGCGAGATCTATCTGCATCCGGCGAGGGGCGGCGGCTTTGCCGGTGCAGCGCCGGGCTATCGCTATGCCGAGGAGCTCGCCGCCCTCACCGATCCCGCCGTCATCCAGGCCGCCGGCGCCGCCGGAATCCAGCGCGGCGGCTTCGCGGATTTTCTCCGGAGATAGTCGCCCACCTCTTTCCCCTCACCTCTTTCCCCCACTCCCGCTTCGGGAGGCGGGGGGAAAGAGCAAAGGGCTCGTGGGTGTCAGGGGCTGGGGGCCGCGCGCGGCGCGGATTGCTCCACCTTCGGCAGGCCCAGCAGAGCTGGCAGGAACAGCAGGGTGGCGACCAGGGTGCAGCCCAGCGACAGGGCCAGGAGATTTCCCATGCTGGCGGTGCCGGGATGCTTCGAGAGGCAGAGACTCCCGAACGCCGTGCCGGTGGTGAGCGCACTGTAGAGGATCGCGCGCGTCAGGCTCGAGGAGAGCAGATCGCCGGTGCCGTTGCGCCAAGCCATGACGAAATAGATGTTGAAGGCGACGCCGATGCCGAAGAGCAGCGGCAGCGCGATGATATTGGCGAAGTTCAGCGGCAGGCCGATGGCGACGCTGATGCTGAGGGTGGCGAGACCGGAGAGCAGCAGCGGCAGCAAGGTGACGATCACGTCGTGCAATCGCCGCAGCACCACGGCCAGCATCAGCGTGATGGCGAGAAAGGCGAGCGCGCCGGCCTCGATGAAGGCATTCACCACCGTACGGCTCGTCGCCTGCACGGAGATGGGCGCGCCGGTCGCCTCCGGCGCCGCCTTCAGCACCGCCTGGGCGAATTGGCGCATCGCATCGTTGTTGTTGGGATCGCCTTTGGGGAAGATCTCAATCCGCGCCCGGCCATCGGCCGCGATCCAATCGCGAACCAGTTCCGGCGGCAGCGTCTTGAGGGTGATGGCTTGCGCCATGAGGGCCTGGGCGAGTTGCTTCAATGTCGCCTTCAGCCCCGGAATGATCTCGGCCTCGGCTTCGGCGCGGCGGGCGGACGGCGCATCGGCCAGGGCAGACGCCAGCCTGGCGAGGCGGCGCGCCCGCCGCGACGGACGGTCCTGGCCGGAAGCTGCGGCCTTGTCCAAGGCCGCAGCCGCGTGGCGCAGCGAGGCGACTACCTCCTTGTCGGTCGGCGGCGGCTTGATCTCGTCCGGCTCCAGGGTCGGGCCGATCAGCATGGTAGCGTCCTGGATGAGGGCGAGCTTGGACTCCTGGTCCTTCGGCACGAAGCTTGCCAGCGTGATCACCTGGGCGACCTCCGGCAGCTTCGACAGCCTTTCGGCTTCCTTCTGCGCCCCGGCCAGCGAGGGCGCCAACACCTCGATCGTATAGGGCGAGGTGGAGCGGTCCTTCATCAG
>DATHQQ010000291.1:0-6152 GCA_035482595.1 Verrucomicrobiia bacterium | reverse complement strand
ACGGTGCTGCAGCGCCTGGCGGCCGGCGGGGAGATCTTCGGTGACCTCGGGTGCTTCCGGACCTTCCGCTGCCGTCCGCGCGGCAGCGACGTCTTCCGCGAGAGGTGCTACTGCCGGCATCAGCTCATCGAGATCGCGCTGGTGGCTTCCGATCGATTCGCGCAGCGCCCGCAGCCAGATCAGCGTGTCGTCGAGGATGCCCGCGCTACCCTCGCCGGCGAGTCTCTTGGCAAGGTCGATCGCGCTATCGGCCTCGAGGGCCAGGGTCGCCAGCTGGCGGGCAAGATCGGCAGCCGGTTCCGCCGCCGCGGCCAAGGCGCCGTCCATGACGGTAAACGCCGCTTCGAGCTGCTTCCGGACCGAGGCTTGTGCTGGCCCCGAGGGCAGGGCGTCGCGCGCCAAGGCCAGCGCGTCTTCCACCCCGGCGATCCAATGGCCATTGGCGATGGCGGGATCGATCGGTTCCCTGCAGGCATTGGCAAGCGCAATCAGATGCCCGGCCAGATTGCCGCTATCCACCGAGGAGACGTATTTCGGCTCCAAAGGCCGCAGGTCGCGCGTGTCGTACCAGTTGAAGAAATGCCCGCGGAAGCGCGCCAGCTTGCCCAGGGTCGCGAAGGTCGCCTCCAACCGGTCCGCGGCATCGAGGTGACCCAGCCAGGCGAAGTCGCGGGCGGCGACGACGGAGAGCAGGTACATGCCGAAATTCGTCGGCGAGGTGCGATGCGCGACGGTCGGCTTCGGGTCCTCCTGAAAATTGTCGGGCGGAAGCATGTTGTCTTCCGCCGTCACAAAGCTCTCGAAGAAATGCCAGGTGCGCCGTGCGACCAGCCGCAGGGTCCGCGCATCGGCAAAGGACACGGGCCGGTGAATGGCCTCCGGCGGCGGCTGGCTCACCCAGCGCGCGATCGCGGGCGAGAGAAGCCAGAGGGCGAGGAACGGTGCTGCCAGCGGCAGCGAGCTCGGCTGCAGCCAGGCGACGAGACTCCCGGCCACCAGGGCGAGGACGCAGCCCCCGGCCATCTGGCGATAGAAACCCGCCAGATCGAGCTCGGCGCCGAGCTGCATCTGGGCGGCGGTGACCCATTCGAGCAGCTTGCGATGCGACAGGAACAGGCGATACAGGGTCCGCCCGATGGCATCGGCCATCAGCCAGGCCTGGTCCGCCAGCAGCGTCGTCAGAAGGGCTGTCTGGCCGAAGGCGAGCTCGAAATCCGCGGCCAGGGAGCTGGCATGAGTTCGCTTCGATATCCCGAGCCGGCGCGGCAGGATTCCGGATAGGAAGGGCAGAAGGGCGGGCATGGCGATGCTGACGAGGACGAGGGCCGTCCACAGCTTGGCGTCCACGAAGGGCAGGAGCCATCCGGCCAGCAAGGCAAGCGAGGCGGCGGGCGCCGAGAGGGTCCGGCGCAGATTGTCGACCATCTTCCAGCGGCCGATCAGCGGGATCTCGGCCCTCGGGCGGTCGTTCCCGGAGCTTCGCCGCAGGCCGAGAATCCACGGAAGGAGCTGCCAATCGCCCCGCGCCCAGCGATGCTGGCGGGCCGCCGACACGTTGTAGCGGGAGGGTTGCTCCTCCACGAGCTCGATATCCGTCACCAGCCCGGCGCGTGCGAATATCCCCTCCAACAGGTCGTGGCTGAGGACCGCATTCTCGGGGATGCGTCCCTTGAGGGCCGCCTCGAAGGCGTCGACATCGTAGATGCCCTTGCCGGAGAACGAGCCTTCTCCGAAGAGATCCTGATACACGTCGGAGACGGCAAAGGCATAGGGATCCATGCCCGAGGTGCTGGAGAAGATGCGCTGGAATCGCGACCCTTCGCGACCCGTCGGCAAGGAGGGGGTGACGCGCGGCTGCAGCACGCCATAGCCGGCGACGACCCGGCCGCTCACGGGATCGAGCTCGGGGCGGTTGAGCGGGTGGGCCATCTTGCCCACCAGCCGCTTCACAGATCCCCGCGGCAGCCGCGTATCGGCATCCAGGGTGATGACGTAGCGCACGCCCGAGGGCACGGCTGGGGCACGGCCCGCCAGGGGCAGAAAGCTCGTGTCCGTCGCCCCGCGAAGAAGCCGGTTCAGCTCATGGAGCTTGCCGCGCTTGCGCTCCCAGCCGATCCACTTTCCCTCCCCGGCGTTCCAGACCCGGCGACGATGGAGCAGGAGAAATCGCTCTCCTTCCGGGCCTGCTTCATGACGATGGTTCAGGCGCGCAATGCCCTCGACCGCAATCGCCAGCAGCTCGTCGTCCCCGGGGGCCGTCTCCGTCTCGCAATCCGTCCAATCCGAAAGCAAGGCAAAGCTGAGATCGCCGACGTCATTCGCCAGGCAATGGACTTCCAGACGCTCGATCTGCTCTTCGATCGCGGCCCGGCTGGTCAGGAGCGTCGGCACCACGATCATGGTGCGCAAGCTCTCCGGCACGCCGCCGCGCAGCGCCAGGCCTGGCAGGATGGTGGCGCCGAAGCGCTTCGTCGCGGCGCGGTTCACCAGCGACACGGCGGCGTCCGAGGCGGGAATGACGGCGAGGACGCCCAGGAGCCAGAGCAGCCATCCGCCGCCGCCCTCCGCACACCAGAGCAAGGCCAAGGCGACGATGATCGCGGTGACGACCGCGATCGCCACCAGATAGCCCGAAATGCCCACCGCTGCATTGGCACGGGTGAGCCATTGGCGCGGCGGGATCCGAAAGCCGAGCTGCTTCTCGAATCCGCGGCGCCCCTTGCCGATGAGGTGATAGCCGGGGTCGCGCCGGCGCGCTGCCGCCACCGCATCTTCGTCCGCCTCGGCCCCCCGCTGGCCCTCGGCACCGGCGGCGGTCAGCGCCAGCTCGGTGACCTCGAGCTCCGTATGGGTCGAATAACGCGACAGCTCCTCGATCGCGCGCCGATAGAGATCACGGGTGCGGAAATCCATCTCGCCATAGCCGCTCCCGGCGCGAAGCGCGGCATCGACGAGGCTGATCTTCTCGAACAAGGCGGCCCAGTTCACCGCCGAGATCAGGCGCATGCTGGTGATGATGTTGCGCACCGTGATATTCGATGCGCCCTGGCTCTGATGCTCCTCCCGAACGATCTCGTCGGCGGTCGTCCCCTGGGCTGCCAGCCGCTGGTCCAGCCAGAGCAGGGCCGGTGTCGTCTTGGGATCCTGGTCGCGCAGCCGCTGAACGAGCTGGGCGGCGAAGGCCGCAGGCAAGGGCATCGATCCGAGATTGCCGAAGACGGCCGTCGCCGTTTCGGCCTCGCCCCCGTCCATCCCCAGGAGGCGGTCGATCGAAAGGTCGGCCGCCTGGCGGGCCTCGCGCCCGGCCACGATCCGCTGGGCCGAGCGGCGAAGATTCTCCACCAGCACGATGCGCAAGGTGATGGCGATCGCCCAGAGCTCGCCGATCAGGAGCGGCTGCACCCGCTGATAGGCGGCGACGAACCGGCAGAGCATCTGCTCGTCGAAACGGCTGTCCGTATGGGCGACGAAGGCCCAGGCCAGGCCGAAGACCCGCGGATAGCCGGCCAGTGGTCCCTCGGCGAGCTTGGGCAGCTCGCGGTAGAAGCGCGGGGGAAGATCGCGCCTGATCTCGCGAATCTGGTCCTGGACGATGTGGAAATTGTCGATCAGCCATTCGGCCGCCGGCGTGATCGGATAATTGTCGCGGGTCGCCGAGACGATGGCGCGATAGGCGGCCAGCAGAACCCTGCCGTTCTCCCGCAGCCGAGTCGCCAGAGGCCGGCCGGCTACGGGCCGCGGGGCCACGCGCTGGGCGGCGGCGAGGCTTTCGGCATGCTGCTCGAGGCGCTCGATGCTGAAGAGCTCGGCACGGATGGCATCTTCCGGCCCCGTGATAGGGACGGCGGCGCGGTGCCTGATAGCCTCAAGGATAGACAATGTTGCCTTTCCCCTCGGCCAATGCGCCGGGATCGAGCTGTTGGATGGATTTCCGTCGGCGACGGTTTTGTAACGAGAAAATGGGCCGAACAGTTCCGTCCGCCGCGGGCGGGACGACGATGCAGCGCAGAGGGAATCTCGGGCAAAGCTCCCTCGGCATCGCGAGAAGGGCGTTCGCCGAGCGACAGCGCCGGTGGCAGGCTTGCATCATAGCATGATTGGGCCCGGACGGAGGCCTAAACGCTTTCTGGGGCCAGGGGGATGAAATACGGTGGAGAATCCCCATATCTATGGCAAGGTGGCAGGACTCCTACCCGCTCCTGCGATGCGCCTTACCGTCTCCTCGCTCGCTGGATCAAGATTGCCGCGCACGGTCACCGGTCGCTCCGCTTGCCGCCGCGTGGCTTACCGGAATCTCAAGCCGAGAGGCAGCCGAACGTGATAGCGCACAAGTTCCAGGCCGGACAAATGGTGAAGCTCATTCCCAGCCCCTATATCCGGAATTCGCAGGGCGAATTCGAGATCCTGCGCGTTCTTCCCGAGGAGCACGGGATGCATCAATACAGGATCAAATCGACCACCGACGGCGTCGTTCGCGTGGTCTTGGAGAGCGAGATTGCCTGACCTGGGGCCGAAGCAGCTTCGTGTCGTGGAGAGGCTTGCCAACAAGCTGTACGACGCCAGCGGACCCCGAGCCACACCCTGGCTGCGGCAGGGATGGACGGTCCGTCAGGCCTGGCTGAAGGAAGCCGGGCAGAGGTTGCGCGATGGCGAGAGCTTCGGCGACCGGCTGGGCGCGCTCAGGGATGTCTGGGGAAAGATAAGGTTGCCGCGGCTGTAGGACGAGTTCGGAGCTCATCCATGCGCCGCAAAAATACTTGCCACGCCAAATAATACGATTTGTAAAGACATTCTCTTCATAAAGCGGCATTGTTATTTTTGATCGTTCCGCCGCGACATCTCGTATTCGTGTCGCCCCATAACCATATCGAAGTCTCCCAGCCCCAGGAATTTGCCGGCGGGGCCGATGGCATCCCGACGAACGTGTCGCCGACACGCGTCGCCCCTGAACCATTTCCAATCCACGCCCCACCCAAGGAGATCGCCTCATGAAGTTCCATCCATTGCAGGACCGGGTTCTCGTCCGCCGCGTCGCGGAAGAGGAAATGACGGCCGGCGGCATCATCATCCCCGATACCGTCAAGGAGAAGCCGATGGAGGGCGAGGTCGTTGCCGTCGGGCCGGGCGCGCGCGGCGAGGACGGCAAGATCCATCCCCTGGATGTGAAGGCCGGCGACCGGGTGCTCTTCGGCAAGTGGTCCGGGACCGAAATCAAGCTCGACGGCGAGGAGCTCATGATCATGAAGGAGTCGGACCTCCTGGGAATCATGACCGGCAGCGCCGGCGCCAAGCGTAAAGCCGCATAGAGAAGGAATCGGAAAATGGCTGCCAAGGACGTCAAACTCGGTACCGACGCGCGCGAGCGGATGCTCCGCGGTGTCGATATTCTCGCCAACGCCGTCAAGGTGACGCTGGGCCCGAAGGGCCGCAACGTCGTCCTCGATAAATCCTATGGCGCGCCGCGCATCACCAAGGACGGCGTCACCGTCGCCAAGGAGATCGAGCTCACCGACAAATTCGAGAACATGGGCGCCCAGCTCGTGAAGGACGTGGCCTCGCGGACCAGCACGCTGGCCGGCGACGGCACCACGACGGCGACCGTTCTGGCCCAGGCGATCGTGCGCGAAGGCGTCAAGGCGGTGGCCGCCGGCCTCAACCCGATGGACCTCAAGCGCGGCGTCGACATGGCCGTCGCGGCGGTGGCCGAGGATCTCAAGAAGCGCAGCAAGAAGATCTCGACCAATGCCGAGATCGCACAGGTCGGCCGGATCTCCGCCAACGACGACCAGGAGATCGGCGACATGATCGCCCGCGCCATGCAGAAGGTGGGCAATGAGGGCGTGATCACGATCGAGGAAGCCAAGGGCATGGAGACCGAGCTCGATGTGGTCGAAGGCATGCAGTTCGACCGCGGCTATCTCTCGCCCTACTTCATCACCAATGCCGAGAAGATGATCGTCGAGCTCGAGGATCCCTACATCCTTCTGCACGAGAAGAAGCTCCCGGGCCTTCAGGCCATGCTGCCCCTGCTCGAGGCGGTGGTGCAGAGCTCTCGGCCGCTGCTGATCATCGCCGAGGAGGTCGAGGGCGAGGCGCTTGCGACCCTGGTGGTCAACAAGCTGCGCGGCGGCTTGAAGGTCGCCGCCGTGAAG
>DATHQQ010000290.1:0-2210 GCA_035482595.1 Verrucomicrobiia bacterium | reverse complement strand
ACCACGTCGAGCGGACAGACGCGCTGATCCTTTTCCATTCTTCCCCCTCTCCGCCCCATTGGGGCGGCGGGGTGAGGTGGGGATTGCTCGGAATTCCGAGAAAATATGTTTTAAATCAACACTCTATCGCTTTGAGATCGGAGCGTGCCCCACCTCTCCCGGCCTCTCCGCCCCAATGGGCTACGCCATTCACACATCTCCCATTGCGCTGTTGCTGGAGTTTCGATTCTCTGGTGATTGTGTGATGGGAGGCAGTGATGGTGGAGTATGGGCTGGGGCGGTTTGGGGACCGCCGCCTGGAAAAAGGGGGGCCTTCTTGCATGCCCGTCTTGTGGCGTTCGGCGGGTCTGGTCTTCGGGTGCGCCGTCTTGGCGGGGACCGTGCTGGGGAGATCCGCCTGACGCGGTTTTTGCGCAACAAGGCGGTGACGCCGGAGGCGATGGTCGCTGAGGCGGCCGTCCGGACGGGCGAACGCTGCGCTGGCCGTCATGTTCTGGCGATCCAGGATACGACGGTGGTTCGCTCGGCCGGGGGCGGCGGTCTCTACCTTCATCCGGTTTTGGCGGTGGATGCGCAAGACGGCGCGATCCTCGGGCTGACGCATGCCACGTTCCTACAGCGGGATGCTGGCAAGGCGGGCAGGCGGCGTCAAACACCGGTCAAGGACAAGGAAAGCCAGCGCTGGATTGACGGGGCGGAGCGGTCGGCGCAGGTCTGCCGAACGGCGGCCAAGGTTACCCATATCGCGGATCGGGAGGCCGACATCTTCGCGCTCTTCGCACGCTGCCCGCAGGGCACGGCGTTGCTGGTGCGAGCGGCTCATGATCGGGCGCTGGATGATGGCGGGCGCCTGTTCGCCCAGTTGGATGCTGTGCCGGTGGCAGGCCGCGCCGAGATCGATCTGCCGGCCGGGCCCGGCCGCAAGGCCAGAACCGCCAAGGTGGCGGCTCGCTTCATGAGCGCCGCCATCGCCCGGCCGAGAAATGGCCTCGTCGAAGACCTGCCCAAGAGCGTGACCGTGACGCTGGTCGATATCCGCGAGGAGGCGCCGCCCAACGGCGAGGCGCCGGTGCATTGGCGCCTCATCACCACAGAGGTGGTGAGCGATGCCGCCGGGGCCTTCGCGGTCGCGGATCTCTATCGCCGCCGCTGGTGCATCGAGCAATTGTTCAGGACCTTGAAAACCAAGGGCTTCGACATCGAAGGCGTGCTCATCGAAGAGGAAGCGCCGCTCCGTCGGCTCGTCATGGCCGCTCTCCTCGCTGCCGTCACCATCCAACAACTGGTCCATGCGCGCGACGGCAATCAAGGCCCCAGCCCCTTGCGTCCCTTGACCGATGCCTTCGAACCGGAAGACAAACCCCTCCTCCAAGCTTTCTGCGCCAAGCTCGAAGGCAAGACACTCCGCCAGAAAAACCCCCATCCCAAAGGCACCCTCGCCTATGCCGCTTGGGTCTGCGCCCGCCTCGGTGGATGGACCGGATACTACGGAAAACCAGGACCCATCGTCATGCTCCAAGGATGGCTCTACTTTCAGGCAGCAAAATATGGGGCATCTCTCTCTAAAGGAGAGTCCGATGCGTGAATCCGGTAGCCTGAACCGGCGGGCGGGGCCGTTCCGACCGAGGAACCCGATGATTGCTCCGCCCGATGGTTTCTGGCGCCGCGGCGGTGCCGCGTCACTGACCGAGTTGCACCGCAGCATCGCGATCCCGGCGCGCGGTTTCGTGCGCAAGCTGCTCGTCTTCGGCGGGCCGGGCTACATGATCTCGGTCGGCTATATGGATCCGGGCAACTGGGCGACCGATCTGGGCGGCGGCTCGGCCTATGGCTATCGGCTGCTGTCGGTCGTCGTGCTGTCGAGCCTGATGGCGATCCTGTTGCAGGTGCTGAGCCTCAGACTCGGCATCGCGACCGGCCGCGATCTGGCGCAGGCCTGCCGCGATGCCTGGCCGCGCCCGGTCTCGCGGGCGCTCTGGCTGTTCGCCGAGATCGGCATCATCGCCTGCGATCTGGCCGAGGTGGTCGGCACGGCGATCGCCCTCCAGCTTTTATTCGGCCTGCCGCTGCTCTGGGGCGTGCTGCTGACCGCGTTCGACACGCTGATCGTGCTGTCGCTCCAGCGTTTCGGCTTTCGGCTGGTCGAGGCGATCGTGATCGGCCTGATCGTGCTCATCGTCATTTGTTTCGTTTTCGAAATATTTATGGCG
>DATHQQ010000289.1:0-19301 GCA_035482595.1 Verrucomicrobiia bacterium | reverse complement strand
TCGATCTGGGCGATGGCGCGCACAGGCTCGGCGCCGAAGATGTAGCGCGCGACGACGATCGGATAGCAGCCGATATCCAGCAGCGCCCCGCCGCCGATATCGGCCTGGTTGCGCACGTTCTTCGGATCGACGTTGTAATAGGAGAAATAGACCTGGATGGCATGGACCTGGCCCAGCGCCCCCGAATTCGCGCGCTTGCGGGCTTCCTGCCATTGCGGATGGTGGCGAACCATGAAGGCCTCGGCCACCAGCCTGTCCCGCGGCAGATCGCGCAGCATCTCGGCCTCGATGGCGGTGAGCGCGATGGGCTTCTCGCAGAGCACATGCTTACCGGCCCGCGCCGCCGCCAGGGTCAGCGGCACATGGAGGTGATTGGGCAGGGGGTTATAGACCGCCTCGATATCGGGATCGGCCAGCATGGCCTCATAGGAGCCATAGGCCCGGGGAATGCCGAGCTTGCGGGCCCAGCTTTTGGCCCGCTTCTCCTCCCGCGACGCGATCGCCAGGATCTTGATCTCCCGGCTTTTCAGCATCCCGGGCAGCACCTTCGCGACCCCGATTCGGGCCGTGCTGATCACGCCCCACCGCACCGGCTCCATGGCAGACTCCCTTCGATTCCTGGGTTTCTCGATCCTAGCTCTTGCCGTCGTCGCCTTCCTCTGCATCGGGATCGTACGAGGCGGTCTCGGCGAAGGCAAAGCCGATCGGCCGAAGGCAGGTCAACGCCGCGCCCACCTGACCCTCTCGCGCTTCGAAGCGCGGGCGAGGGAAGCCTAGAACGACAGCCCCACCGCCTGCACCACATCCGGAATCGCGCGGATGCGCTTCAGCAGATCCTCGCTTACCGGATGGTCGACCGCGATGAGGCAGATGGCATCGGCGCCCGGGGCGCTGCGGCCGAGGTGGAAGGTGGCGATATTGATCTTCTCATCCCCCAGCAGCGTGCCCAGCCGGCCGATGAAGCCCGGCTTGTCGCGGTTGGTGATGTAGAGCATATGCTGGCTGAGCTCGGCCTCGATGGCGATGCCCTTCACCTCCACCAGCCGGGGCTTGCCGCCCCCGAAGAGCGTGCCGGCCACGGCGCGTGACTGGCGCTCGGTGGTGACCGAGAGGCGGATCAGGGTCTGGAAGCTGCCGGGCCGGCTGTGCTTCACCTCGCTCACCTCGATATTGCGCTCGCGGGCGATGAGGGGCGCATTGACCATGTTGACGTTGTCGAGGAGCGGGGTCAGCAGACCGGCCAAGGCGACGGCCGTCAGCGGCCGGGTATTGAGCTCGGCGGCATGGCCCTCGTATTCGATGGTGACGGCTTTCAGCCCGGAATGAGTCAGCTGGCCGGCGAAGCTGCCGAGCTGCTGGGCCAGAGTCAGATATGGCTTCAGCTTCGGCGCCTCCTCGGCGCTCACCGCCGGCATGTTGAGGGCGTTGGTGACGGCGCCCGTCAGCAGGAAATCCGCCATCTGTTCGGCCACCTGAAGCGCCACCTTTTCCTGCGCCTCGGCGGTGGCGGCGCCGAGATGGGGTGTGGCCACCACCTGCTCCATGCCGAAAAGGGCGTTGGAGCGGGCGGGCTCCACGGCGAAGACGTCGAGGGCGGCCCCGGCCACATGGCCGGACTGGATCGCCGCCTTCAGATCCTCCTCGACCACGAGCTCGCCCCGGGCGCAGTTGATGATCCGGACGCCGGACCTGGTCTTGGCGAGGGCCGCGGCATTGATGATATGGCGGGTGCTGTCGGTGAGCGGCGTATGCAAAGTGATGAAATCCGCCCGCGCGAGAAGATCGTCGAGCTCGACCTTCTCGATATTGAGATCGCAGGCGCGGTCCTCTGAGAGATAGGGATCGAAGCCCAGCACCTTCATCTTCAGCCCATGGGCGCGGTCGGCGACGATGCTGCCGATATTGCCGCAGCCGATGATGCCGAGAGTCTTGCCGGAGAGCTCGACCCCCATGAAGCGCGATTTCTCCCATTTCCCCGCCTGGGTGGATTGATCGGCTGCCGGGAGCTGGCGGGCCAGCGCGAACATCAAAGCGATGGCATGCTCGGCGGTGGTGACGGAATTGCCGTGGGGCGTGTTCATCACCACGATGCCGCGCTGGGTCGCCGCCGGGACATCGACATTGTCGACGCCGATGCCGGCGCGCCCGATGACCTTCAGCTTTTCGGCCTGGGCGAGAAGCTTGGCCGTCACCTTGGTGGCCGAGCGGATGGCGAGACCGTCATAGCCGCCGATCAAGGCTTCGATCTCGGCAGGGGGCAGGCCGGTACGGACATCGGCCTCGATGCCGCGGGATTGGAAGATCTCCACGGCGCGGGGGCTCAGCTCATCGGCGATCAGAACGCGAAGCATGATGGGGTCCTCATGGAAATGGGTATCGCGGGTCAGGCGCTGCGGGTTTCGGCGAAGGCCCAGTCGAGCCAGGGGAGCAGGGCCTCGATATCCGCGCTCTCCACCGTGGCGCCGCCCCAGATGCGCAAGCCCGGCGGAGCGTCGCGATAGGCGCCGATGTCGAAGGCGGCTTCCTCGGCCTCGAGGCGATCAGCGATTGATTTCGCGAAGGCTGCCTGGCCGGCGGCGTCGCGGGCGAGGAAGCCGGGATCGGTGATCCTCAGGCAGATCGAGGTGGGCGAGCGCGTGGCGGGCGTCTCCGCCAGGAAGCCGGCCCAGGGGCTCGCCTCGACCCAGCGGGCGATGACCGCGGCATTGGCCTCGGTGCGGGCGATCAGCGCCGGCAGGCCGCCGATGGCCTGGGCCCAGCGCAGCGCGTCGATGGCGTCTTCCACCACCAGAAGAGAGGGCGTGTTGATGGTCTCGCCGCGGAAGATGCCCTCGTTCAGCTTCCCCTTGCTGGCGAGCTGGAAGATCTTCGGCAAGGGCCAGGCGGGCTGATGGGATTCCAGCCGCGCCACCGCCCGCGGGCTCAGCACGATCAGGCCGTGGGCGCCTTCGCCCCCCAGCACCTTCTGCCAGGACCAGGTGACGACATCGAGCTTCGCCCAGGGCAGATCCATGGCGAAGACCGCGGAGGTCGCATCGCAGATGACCAAACCGTCATGGGCCTCCGGAATCCATTCCCCGTCGGGCACGCGCACGCCCGAGGTGGTGCCGTTCCAGGCGAAGACCACGTCGCGGTCGAAATCCACGGCGCCGAGATCGGGCAGCCGGCCATAGGGCGCCTCGAGCTTGCGCAGATCCGCGAGCTTCAGCTGCTGGGCGATGTCGCTCACCCAGCCCTTCCCGAAGGCCTCCCAGGCCAGCACATCGACGCCGCGGGCGCCCAGCAGCGACCAGAGCGCCATCTCGACAGCGCCGGTATCGGAGCCCGGGACGATGCCGATCCGGTAGTCCACCGGCAGGCCGAGGATGGCGCGGCTGAGATCCAGCGCCTCGGTCAGCTTCGCCTTGCCCTGCTTGGAGCGATGGGAGCGGCCGAGGCAAGCCTCCGCCAGCGCCGCCGCCGACCAGCCCGGCCGCTTGACCGTCGGGCCGGAGGAGAATTGCGGGCGGTGAGGCTTCAGATTCGGCTTGGGCACGGCATTGGCTCCTGTGGTCACGCGTGAAACTCCTGGGCGTGGTAGCCCTGAAGATAGAGAAGGCCTGAGAGATCGGCATGATCGAGGCGGAAGCGGGCCGCCGCCGCCACCACCGGCTTGCCGTGATAGGCCACGCCCAGCCCCGCGGCCTCGATCATGGGAATGTCATTGGCCCCGTCGCCGACAGCGGCGGCTTCGGAGGGCGCGATGGCGAGGTCGGACGCCAGGCGCTCGAGGGTGGCGCGCTTGGCGAGGCGGTCCAGGATCGGCTCGACGACCTCGCCGGCAAGCGTTTCCTTGGTCATGACCAGCCGATTGGCATGGAACTCGTCGAAGCCGCAGGCCGCGGCCGCGACCGCCGCGAAGCAGTCGAAGCCGCCGGAGACCAGCGCCGTGCGGGCGCCATGGGCCTTCATGGTCTGGACCAAGGCGCGCGCGCCGGGGGTGAGCTCGATCAGATCCTTGACACGCTCCAGCAAAGCGGCGGGCTGGCCCCGGAGCAAAGCGATCCGCGCGCGCAGCGAAGCCGCGAAATCCACCTCGCCCCGCATCGAGGCCGCGGTCATGGCGGCGATGGCCTGGCCCATGCCCGCCAGCGCGGCGAGCTCGTCGGTCAGCTCGCGGGTGACGATGGTCGATTCCATATCGGCCAGAAGCAGACGCTTGCGCCGCCCCTCGGCGGGCTGGATGGCGAGATCCACCGGCAGACCCGCCAGATGCCGGCGGAGCGCCGCCTCGACCGCCGGCGGATCGCCGCCGGAAAAGGGGATGTCGCAAGCCTGATCCGGCCCCAGCCAGGAGAGCGGCCACGGCTCCGCACCGGCCTCGCGCAGGGTCGCCCGGGCGGCGGCGAGGACGGGCTCGTCCAGCGCCGCCCCGATGCCGGAAATGAGAGTGAGAACCTGCGCCACGCCCGTGCTCCTCTACCGGGGGCGCCAGACAATAAAGAATGCCTCGGAAAGCGAAAGCGCTTATCGCGCCCGGTTTTTCAGCAGGGCGCCCGGTTTTTGGGCAGGTCGCTGGCGTGCGCTCGGTCTCTCCCCCCGGTCAGAAGAAGGCGTGGATGCTCGGCACAAGGCCGAGCATGACGGGGGAGGGGCGGGGGCTTAGCTCCAGCCGCCCGCCACCCGTGAACAGGGGCGCCCTCTCAGGGTTGGCGCGTGAGGCGGGCGCAGGTGGTGCGGAAGCCCTCGCCATGCTCGGCATAGCAATAGTCCAAGGTGTTGGTGTCGATGAGCGAGAAGATATAGTTCCCCTCGGCATCGGCGCCCGCGATCAGCTTGCCGCCGGGCGTGAAGGCACCGACGAGATCGTCATGCTTGTCGCCATCCGGCGTCGACCAATGCATCGTCCCCTTGAAGGTGAGCCCTTGCTCTTCCGTGACGACGAGCGTCGCGGTCCCATTCCGATAGCCTTCCGTCTGCGATACGCGCTCGCGATGGCCGGTCCAGGTGCCTTTGATGGAAAACTCCTGGGCGCTGGCCGAGAGCGAGATCAGGCCGATGGCAAGCGCCGCGAACAGCGCGATGGTTTGCTTGGACATGCTTCCCCCCAATTGATCGCCATATCATGGGATATGCGCGCCGGACAGGTTATCGGCTCGCTCGCATTCTCACAACCGGATCGCCACGTTCTTGATCTGGAGGTAGTTGCGGATTCCCGCGAGGCCGCGCTCGCGGCCGATGCCGCTGTCCTTCATGCCGCCGGTCGGCGCCTGGACGCCGCCCATCCACCAGCCGTTGATCCAGATCGAGCCGGCCTGGATGCGCCGCGCCAGGCGCAAGGCCCGGGAGATGTCGCTGGTGTAGATCCCGGCGGCGAGCCCATAGCCGAGGCCGTTGGCGAGATCCACCGCCTGGTCCTCGCCGCCGATATCGAGGGCGACGCCGACGGGGCCGAAGATCTCCTCCCGCGCGATGGCCGCAGATGGCTCGACGCGATCGAAGATGGTGGGCGCGATGAAATAGCCGCGCTGCAGATGGCGCGGCCGGGCGCCGCCCGTGCGCAGTCGCGCTCCATCGGCGCTGCCGCGGGCGACATAGCCCGTCACCTTCTCATATTGCTCGCTGGACACGATGGGGCCGATATCGGGATTGTCCATCCCCGGCCCGACCCGTAGCGCCTCGGCCTTGGCGGAGAGCATGCCGAGGAAATCCTCGCGGATCGCCGGCTCCAGCAGATACCGGGAGGAGGAGGAGCAGACCTGGCCGCAATTCTCGAAGGAGCCCGCCAGCGCATCGGCCACCGCGCGCTCGAGATCGGCATCGGCGAAGACGATCATGGGATTCTTGCCGCCCAGCTCCAGCACTACCGGCTTGATGCCGGGCGCGGCCGCGGCCAGGATCTTGCGACCGGTCTCGACCGAGCCGGTGAAGGTGATGCCGCGCACCAGCGGATGGCGCACCAGCGCTTCGCCCGCTTCCTCGCCATAGCCCGTCACCACATTGACGACACCCTGGGGAAAGCCCGCTTCGGGCAGCAGCTCGGCGAATTTGAGGGCGCTGAGCGGGGATTGCTCCGCGGGTTTCAACACCGCCGTGCAGCCGGCGGCCAAGGCGGGAGCGAGGGAGCGGATCGCCATCCCGAGCGGGAAATTCCAGGGCACGATATGGGCCGTGACGCCCAGCGGCTCCAGCAAAGTGAAATCCACCACATCGGGGCCCAGCGGGATGGTCTCGCCCTGCATCTTGTCGGCCGCGCCGGCGTTGTAGCGGAGCGTCGTCACCACGCCATCGACATCGCCGAGCGAATCCCTGAGCGGCTTGCCGACATCCAGAGTCTCGAGCCGGGCCAGCTCCTCGCGATGGGCCACAACGGTATCGGCGAGCCTGAAGAGGAGCGCCCCGCGCTCCGCCGGCGCCAGGCGCGACCAGGGCCCCTTCATTGCGGCATGGGCCGCCTTGACGGCGAGGTCGACATCCGCCGCTCCGCCGCGGGCGATCTCGGCCAGGGGCTCCTCCGTTGCCGGATCCACGGTCGTGAAATGCGCCCCGCCGGCGGGGTCGACCCAACCGCCATCGATGAACAGCCTGTGACGCATGATATCTCCTGAGATGAGGAAAGCTCAGCCGCGGATGGCGCCGCTGGCGATGCCCTGGATGAAATAGCGCTGGAGGGCGAAGAAGAGCAACAGGCTCGGCACGCTGAGCACGGTGACGCCCGCCATGCCGAGGGCGAAGCCCTCGAGCTGGGTATGGCTGCCGATCTCCGGCGCGAAGGCGGCGATGCCGACCGGGAGGGTCTTCATGGTTTCGTCGAGGGTCACCAGCAGAGGCCAGAGGAAATTGTTCCAGTTGAGGGTGAAGAGGATAACCGTGGCAGCGATCATCGGCGCCCGGGCCAGCGGCAGGCCGATGCGCCAGAAGATCAGGAAATGCCCGGCTCCATCCATGCGCGCCGCATCCTCGAGGTCGCTCGGGAATTTGAGGAAGAATTGCCGGAAGATGTAGACGGCGAAGACATTTCCGACCGTGGGCAGGATGAGGGCCTGATAGGTATTGGCCCAGCCGATCTTGATCATGCCGAGCAGCAGCGGCACGACCGAGATCTCGGTCGGGATCATGAGGGAGGCGAGGAAGAGCCCGAAGAGCAGATTGCGACCGGGAAAGCGCATGCGGGCCAGCGCATAGCCCGCCATGGCGCCGGTGAGCACGCTGAGCGCCGTGCTGACCACGGCGACGAGGAGGCTGTTGAAGCCCCAGCGCAGAACGGGATATTCCGAGAAGATCCGGCGGTAGTTGTCGAAGGTCACGTGACGCGGCAGCCATTCGATATCGACCGTCATCACCTCGCCCGGCAACTTGAGGGAGGTGGAGACCATCCAGAGGAACGGCGCACCCCAGGCGATCGCGATGGCGAGCCCGCCAAGCCAGACGGGGATGGTGCCGATGGTGAGGCCGAAGGGCCTGAGTTGCCGATTGATCCGGCGGGCGGGACCCAGGGGGCCGGCGGCAACGGGCGCGACTCGGTCAGCCATGTCTACTGCTCCCGGATCAGCCAGCGCTGCAGCGCCGTGACCACGAGGATCATGGTGAAGAGCAGCATGGAGACGGCGGAGGCCGGTCCGAAGAGATGGCGATAGATGGCGGTCTGGTAGATATAAAAGATGACCGAGGTCGAGGAGCCGGCCGGGCCGCCATTGGTCATCACATAGACCTGGCTGAAGATGCGCAGGCTGGCGATCAGCTGCAGGGTGATCACCATGCTGATGACGGGTCGCAGCTGCGGCAGGATGACGAAGCGCAGCCGCTGCCAGGGGCTGGCGCCATCCACCTCCGCCGCCTCGTTCAGCTCCTTGGGCAGATCCTGCAGCGCGGCCAGGAAGAGGATGAAGGCGAGCCCCAGATCCCACCAGATGGAGGCCATGCTGACGCCGACCAGCGACCAGCGGGTGCTGGTGATCCAGGGAATATTGGGGATGCCGAGAAATCCCAGATAGTGGTTCACGAGCCCGAATTGGGTATCGAGCATCCAGACCCAGACGAGCCCGATCACCGTCGATGAGACCACATTGGGCGAGAAGAACAGCACCCGAGCGAGGCCCGAGAGGGGCCAGCCCTTGTTGACATAGAGGGCGAAGATGAGCCCGAGGATCACGACGCCGGGAACGATGATGAGGCCGTAAAGCAGGGTGTTCGTGAAAGCCTGCGCCACCCAGTCGTCCTTGAGGACGTTGGTGAAGTTCTTCAGCCCCACCCAATGGGGCGCGCCCATGATGCCCCAGCGGGTGAAGGCGATGGCGATGCCGAAGAAGATCGGTGCGACGTTGAAGAGCAGAAAGGGTAAGGTGAAGAAGGAGACGAAGAGATAACCCGCCCAGTCAGTGCGGCCGTCGCCGCTCCGGCGTTGCTGGGCGATAGGGGCGCTCATCTCTGCGGTCGTGCTGGCGGTCATAGATGGCGATCAATAGGGACGCCCGCCCCGATCGGCATCGCCGTCGGGGCGGGCGCGATGTTGCAGCTCAGCCCTCGTCGAGATCCGACTGCCACTTCGTCTGGATAGCCGTCATCGCATCGTCGATGGACTTCTTATTGTTCCATACCTCGTCCAGCGTCTTGGCCAGGAAATTGTCGCCAGCATAGGGGGCGAAATCCTGCGCCGCCAGGACGGGCACGCCCTGGTTCAGCGTCGCGTAGGAGACGCCCTCGACGAAGGCGCCGCGCAGATCCCAGGGCAGGCCCGCGGTCTTGTACTGCGGATTGTTCTGGATCGAGGTCCGGGGCGAGGCGCCGCGGCCCTTGGTCGTCCAGAGGAGGCTGTTGTCGGAGAGCCACTTCACCGCCTGCATCGAGGCCTCGTAGCGGCCGGTGTCCTTCTGCACGTAGAGCTCCATCCCGCCTTCCTCGAGATAGGTGAGGAGGGTGCTGCCGATCTTGGGAAAGGCATAGCTGCGGAAGTTGAGCTTCTGCTGGACGTAGCCGTTCAATGTCCAGGGGCCGGTCCAGAAGATCGAGCCCTGGCCGGTGCCGAAGGCCTTGTAGCGGTTGGTCACGTCGCGGGTCGAGACCTTCCACTTGTCGAAGAGGTCCAGCACCCATTGCATAGCCTGCTTGCCGGCCTCGGGATTCTGCGCCGCCGTCTTGTAGTCGTCGCTGACGCGCTTGAAGCCCATCTGGGCCGCGACGATGCTCCAGGTGATCGTCGGCTGCACGGCCGAACCTGTCATCATGATGCCCGAGCGGGTGACCTTGTCGCCATCGCGCTTGGTCATGGCCTTGGCCCATTCGATCAGCGTGTCGCCGTCGGTTGGGAACTTGTCCGGATCGAGTCCCGCCTCCTTGACATGGTCGAGATTGACCTCGGGCTGGATCGTCATCAGATCCATGGGGATCATGAACAGCTTGTTGTCGTACTTCGGATAGCGCGACGAGCTGATCGAGAACGCCGAGAAATCGGCGAGGTCGAGGCCGACCTGCTTCGACAGATCGTCGAGCGGGACGATGACGCCGTCCTGGGCCCATTGGGCGTGCAGCCCCGCGGTGCCCCAGCCGAAGTCCGGCGCCTGTCCGCTGGCCGCCGCGGCCAGGACCTTGGTCTCGTACTGGTCGTCGGGAACCGTCTCCATCTTGATCTGAACGCCCTTGTCCTTATGGGCGTCGTTGAAATTCTGGATCATCTGGGTCCAGACCTCCGCGTCGGAGGCGGAGAGCCAGCTCCAATGCACCAGCTCGATCGGATCGGCTGCATGCACCTTGGGCAGACGCGTCAGCACGCCGGTCGCCGCCAGGGCGGCCGTGGCCACCGTGCCCTTGGCGAACTGCCGGCGCGACATCTTCATGTTGGTCGACATCGACAACCTCCCTCCTCACCTGTTGCGCCCCGATCGCCGAGGCGTTCCGCAAGCTTTTCCCGCGGGTGCGGCCCGCATCGGTGCCGGCTCGCTGGAAAAATCATGGTTCTATTCGTGTCGCGGGGGCTTGATCTTCTTGGACGCTGGTTTGACGAATTTCGACGGCCGCGCATTGCGCGCTTGGTCCGCCCCGGCGCCTGTGACATATGATGGGGCGCGACAACGGATAAAAAAGGGCAGGGAGAGGCGGGCATGGCGGCCATCGACATCGTCGGTTTGGAGAAGAGCTTCGGCACCGTTCGCGTGCTGCACGACATCAATCTCTCCATCAGCGATGGCGAGTTCCTGGTCCTGGTCGGGCCGTCGGGTTGCGGAAAATCGACCTTGCTGCGGCTCCTGGCAGGGCTGGAGACGGCGAACGCCGGGCGGATCATGATCGAGGGTCGCGACGTGACGGACCTGCCGGCCAAGTCGCGCGACATCGCCATGGTGTTCCAGAGTTACGCCCTCTATCCCCATATGACCGTGGCGGAGAATATGGCCTTCTCGCTGCGCGTGCGCAAAGTGGAGAAGCGCATCATCGACGAGCGGGTCCGCGCCGCGGCGCTGGCTCTCAACCTCACCGACTATCTCGCGCGCAAGCCCGCCCAGCTCTCCGGCGGCCAGCGCCAGCGCGTGGCCATGGGCCGGGCCATCGTGCGCGATCCCAAGGTCTTCCTCTTCGACGAGCCGCTCTCCAACCTCGATGCCAAGCTGCGCGTCTCCATGCGCAGCGAGATCAAGGCGCTGCATCAGCGCCTGAAGACCACGACGGTCTATGTCACCCACGACCAGATCGAGGCGCTGACCATGGCCGACCGGGTGGTCGTGCTGCGCGATGGGGTGATCGAGCAGCTCGGCACGCCGATCGAGCTCTACGACAGCCCGGCCAATATCTTCGTCGCCGAATTCATCGGCTCGCCGGCCATGAACGTGCTGCCGGCGCGCCTCCGGGTCGATGGGTCGCGACGGGCCGCGGTGATCGACGGCGGCTCGGTCGTCGATCTGCCGCCGGCCCTCTCCGGAAAGGAGGGCCAGGCGATCCTGCTCGGCATCCGGCCCGAGCATCTGGCCATCGGGGGAGCCGCCAATGGCGGACTGACCGGCACGGTTTCGCTGGTCGAGCCCCTCGGCTCCCAGGTGCAGATCATTTCCGAGGTGGCCGGGCGCAGCGTGACGGTGCTGATCAACGAGCGCGTCCTGCCGCAAGTGGGTTCAGCCATCACCCTCTTGCCGAAGACCGCGAGCGTCCACGCCTTCGACGCGGAATCGGGATTGCGGCTGTAGAAATTTCCCTCTACCGCGCTTCGAAGCGGGAGAGGGTGACCGCCGGAGCGCAGCGACGGCGGTCGGGTGAGGGTCGTTCGAGCGAGATCGTGCTTGCCCTACCCTCACCCTCCCATTGCTTCGCAATGGCCCCCACCCTCTCCCGCTTCGAAGCGCGGGCGAGGGGTCAAGAACGTCAACTTCCTGACCGCCATCATCAAGTGTCTCGAAACGGCGCCGAGCATCATCGGGCGAACCTTTTTCACTGGGGAAGTCGCCTATGTCCAAAGCCACGTCACCTGCAAAGTCCAGCTCGAAGACCGTCATCAAGAACGTCACCCATCACGTCATCCTGAAGAACGACGAGCATTGCCTGAACCAGATCGCGACCCGCGTGCTGAAGAACGGCGATCTGGTCGCCGTCTTCAACGAGGAGCGCTTCCCCTATCACCACGACAGCGGCCAGACGCTGTTCATGCGCTCACGCGACGGGGGCAGGACCTGGGACCCGGATTCCCTCAAGGTGGCGCTGCCCTGGACCTCCACCATGGGCAATTGGGATTGCGGCATCTGCGAGCTGGCCGACGGCACCTTGCTGATCAACATGACCATCACCGGCTTCTTCAAGCGCGGGATCAAACCCGAGCAGCCCTCCTGGAGCGCCCATCCCCTGACCAAGGAATGGGGCGACTGGACCTGGGCCTTCAAGACGCAAGCCTGGCTCGGCACTTTCGTCATCCGCTCTACCGATGGCGGTAAGAGCTGGAGCGATCCGGTGCCGGTGAACGTGCGTCCCCTGAAGCATGGCGGCTGCCGTCTCGGCTGCTGGCAGCTTCCCAACGGCTCCCTCCTCATGGGGCTCTACGGCCGCATCCATGGCTATGAAGAGGAGGGCGAGGGCGAATCGACCCGCTCGGCCCTGATGCGCTCCGACGACAATGGCGAGAACTGGGAATATTACTCGACCCTGGCCTACGATCCCGCCAGCATCATCGATTATGAGGAGCCGGCGCTGCTCCGCCTCAAGGACGGAAGGCTGGTTTGCTTCCTGCGCACCCATGTCAATCCGAGCGGCGATGCCAAGAACATGGTCATGGTCGTCTCCGAGGATGACGGCTTCACCTGGTCGCCGCCGAAATGGCTCAACATCTGGGGCTATCCCGCCGAGGCCATCGCCCTGAAGGACGGCCGCTATCTCATGGTCTACGGCTATCGCCGTCCCCCCTATGGCGTGCGCGGCTGCATCTCCAAGGACGGCCTCAATTGGGACATCAAGAACGAGTTCGTCATCCGCGAGGGCGGCGTGCCGGGCAAGACGGCGACGGAAACCCCCGGTTCCAGCCGCATGTCGCCGGCCAGCGGCAAGGTCAAGGGCGGCGGCATCAATTGGGAGCATCCCGGCGTCTACCAGCACATCGGATATCCCAGCGTGCAGCAGATGCCCGACGGGACCGTCGTCGCCTCCTATCACGAGTGGAGCGACGATCCGAAGCCGATCCAATTCGTGCTCTGCACCCGCTTCAAGGTATAGAGCAAACGTCACCGGTATGATTCTTCCTCGTCATTCCCGCGAAAGCGGGAATCCAGGGCAAAGGGCGAGGTATCTGGCCCTGGATCCCCGCTTTCGCGGGGATGACGAGACAAGGTGATCGACGCTTCCGGCGCGCGGCATGCGGTCCTGCACAAGGATCCGCATGCCTATAGCGCCCATGCCCATATCATCCGCTTGGACGGCGCCGAGCGGCTCATGGTCTTCAACAAGACCATCCGCCGGCGCCTGATCCTCCACCCGCCGCAGGATCCCGAATTCCGCAATTGGATGATGCGCTCCAGCGACGGCGGCGAGAGCTGGTCGGCGCCGGAGGTGGTGCCCAGCTATGACTGGTCCGGCGTCGAATGCGCCGGGCTGACGCCGCTGGGCGGCAGACGGGTGATGCTGCACCAGTGGCGCTTCTTCTGGTATCCGCTGGCCGCGGCGCGCCGGCGCCCCGATCGCGACGATCTTCGGATGCCGGCCTATCTGCTGCGAGGCCTGGCCCTCTCGCCGGAGCTCGATATCGACCGTGCATTGCTCGACACGCCCGAGACCATCGCGCCCTGGGCGCGGGGCGGCGGCGAGACGGTGGCGCATCTTTCCGAGGATGGCGGCGAGAGCTGGGCGGAGACCCGTCGCATCGCCACTTCGCCCTTCAGCGGCGGCTATGGCATGCGCAGCGCCGTGGTGCTGCCCGATGGCGCGATTCTGCTGCCCCTCAGCGATATTCCCAATTACCGCCAGGTCTTCTTGGTGCGCTCCGAGGATGGCGGGCGAAGCTGGACGCCGCCGGTGCTGGCCGCCGCCCAGCCCGGCAGCGAGTTCGAGGAGCCGGCGCTGCTGTATCTGCCGAGCGGCCGGCTGCTGCTGATGATGCGCGACAACGGCACGCGCCGGATGCATCAGATCTTTTCCGAGGACGCGGGGCGAAGCTGGAGCGCGCCGGAGGCCTTGCCCATCGAGGGGTATCCGCCGCATCTGCTGGCACTGCCGGACGGGCGCATCCTCTGCACCTATGGCTGGCGCCAACCCGATTTCGGGATCCGCGCCGTGCTCTCCAGCGATGGCGGGAGGAGCTGGGATGTCGAGCGCACGATCCGGATCCGCGGCGGCCTGCCCAACAAGGATCTGGGTTATCCGGCGACGGTGCTGGAAGACGACGGTTCCCTCTTCACCGTCTACTACGGGCAGGACGGCGAGGGCATCACCTGCATCCAGGCGACGCGCTGGCGGCTCTAGACCTTTCGTACCACTTCGGGTAGTTCGAGCCAGCGAAGGGCGAAGCCGAATCAGGAGCAGGTGTGGGTCGATTGATGGGCAGAGCGGCGATCGTCCTGGCGATCACGCTCGTGATCTACCTTGTCGTCGATCTGATCGCCGGGCTGATCATCGGCCCGCTCCATCGCGAGACCCCCGATTTCGCCGCCATCCCCGGATTCCGCGGGCAGCCCTATGCCACGCCGGGCTTCGCCTTCGAATATACGGAGATGCAGAGCTTCGACACGGTGCTGGGCACGAGGCTCCTCATGCCGGCGCTTCGTCATGGCGACTACTACAATGTCGACCAGCTGCCGCCGACGGAGGCCCATTACCGACGGACGATCAATCCCGATCCGCCCCGGACGCCGACCCGCCTGGTCCTGGTCATCGGCGGCTCGCTGGTCTTCGGCCCGGCCGTGCCCGATGCCATGACCATCCCGAGCCTGCTCTCGGCCCGGCTGAACGGCGATGACGGCACCCAGGGCTACAAGCTGCTGAACGCCGGCGTCGACGGGGCCGTCTCCGGCCAGGAGCTGGCGCGGCTGCGCTACGAGTTCGACCATGGGCTGAAGCCCGATCTGGTGGTCGCCATCGACGGGCCGGTGGATTTCGCCCAAGGCGTCTATGCCGGCGAGCCCGGCGGCTTTGCCCTGTCAGGCCGGAGCACGATCGGCGAGCTCATCCACCGCTATGCGCCCTTGCATATCTACGACTGGCTGCGGTTTCGCCTGGGGGGCCTGGCGACGGATCGGGGCTGGCGCAAGGCGCCATCCCATCTGCAGGATCCGGCGCGGCTTGCTGCCCTCATCCGGGACTCGACCGCCATCTATGTCCGCAACCAGCTCGCCATGGCCAAGCTGGCCAAAGATAACAGGGCCCGGTTCCTGCTGGTGGTCAATCCGACGCTCGACAGCTCGGACTATAGCCATCCGACGGCGGACATCGCCTATGCCACGGATCTGGGAAAGCGGCTCTATCCCGGGCAAGCCGAAGTTTCGCGCCAGACCCGCCCGGCGCTCGCCGAGGCCGTCGCAAGCCTGCGCAGCCAGGGCGTCGATGCGGTGAATCTCTCCGATCTCCTGCGCGACAAGACCGTCGATGTCTTCGTCGAGACCGCGCATTTCAACGCCACGGGCCATGAAATGATCGCAGCGGCGATCGCCCGCGAGATCCTCCACGGGGCCGCGCCCTAGTTCGTCAATCCACGGCGATGCCCAGGCGCCGGGCCACGCGCTTGGCGGTCTTCTCCCGCTGCGCCGTGATTGCCTCGACGGCGCGCCGCGCGGATTCCAGCACGGCGGGCGGGGCGGTCTCCGGCGTGCCGCTGTCGAAGGGCGGCTCCGGGGCATATTGCATATAGAGCTGGATGGATTGGGCGGCCTCATCGCCACGGAGCTCGGCGGCAACCCGCAGCGCCCCGTCGATGCCGGAGGTGACGCCGGCGGCGAATACCATCTCGCCATCCACCACCACCCGCTGATTGACGGGGATCGCGCCGAAGAAGGGCAGGAGGTGAAAGGCGGCCCAATGGGTCGTCGCCCGGCGTCCCTGGAGCAGGCCGGCGGCGCCGCAGAGAAGTGCGCCGGTGCAGACGGAGAAAACGCATCGCGCGCCCGCGGCTTGTCGCCGGATCCAGCCCAGCACCTCCTCGTCCTCCATCAGGGCTTCCTGCCCGAAGCCGCCGGGCACGTGGAGGAGATCGAGCTGCGGCGCCTCGGCCAGGCTCGCATCCGGCGTCAGGCGCAATCCGTGCAGGTCGCGCACCGGATCCGCCGTCTTGGCGAAGATGCGGTAGGTCGAATTCGGGATCTGCGCCAGCACTTCGAAGGGCCCCGTGAGGTCGATCTGGTCCAGGCCTTCGAAGAGGAGGGAGCCGATCTGCAGATGGGTATCGGGCGCGATCATGCCGGAGAGCCTCGCGATGACATGCTTCGCGCTCCTTCTACCACTCCATGCCGTCCGAGATCCCCGCGGTTGTCTGCCTCAACGCATCCAGTTCATCTGGGTCCGGCTGGGCAAGCCCTCGGCCAGGCTCTCTGGCAGGCCGACATCCTTCAGCATATGACCCGACCACTCCTCCGGGTTCAGCCTTGCGGGGCGGCGCGGACCGGTGCCGAGACGGGTCAACAGACCCCGAAGCCCGGAAAGCCACCCGCTGCCTTGCGGGGCGTATGAAACCTGCTGGATAACCTTGGCCATTTTCTTCACTCCCGCCCCGCCGCTGCGGCGAGGCCAAATATGCTTGATGCTCACCACCGCAATCTGTGCTCGACAGAGCAAAGGAACAAAGCGATTGTCAGGGGGTGAGCATTAACAGGCCTTATGGGTTCGGCCATGTCCAAGCTGCCGCCGCTTACCGCCATCCGCGCCTTCGAAGCCGCGGCGCGCCATGAGAGCTTCACCAAGGCAGCCGCCGAGCTGGGCATGACCCAGGCTGCCATCAGCTATCAGGTGAAGCTGCTGGAGGACCGGGTCGGCACGCCGCTGTTCCTGCGCCAGCCGAAAAAGGTCGTGCTGTCGCAAGTGGGCAAGCGCCTGGCGCCTCAGGTGAGCGAGGCTTTCCAGCGCCTGGAGGCCGCCTTCGCCGCCATGCGCGGAACGGCGGAGGGCGTGCTCTCCGTCACCTCCGTCCATACCTTCGCCGCCAATTGGCTGGTGCCACGGCTGGGCACCTTTCAACTCGCCCATCCCGATATCGCCGTACGGCTTGACGTCTCGAGCCGGACCCTCGACCTGACGCGCGAGGAGTTCGATATCGGCATCCGGGGCGGGCAGGGTGCCTGGCCCGGCCATAAGGCGCACCGGTTGATTGAGGGGGAGTTCACCCCGCTCTGCAGCCCCGAGCTGCTGGCGCGGGTGGGCCCCCTGAAGCACCCGGCCGATCTTCTTCGCCTGCCGCGGCTTGACGCCCATGACGAATGGTGGCGCCAGTGGTTCGCCCTTGCCGGCGTCGACTATGTGAAGCCCCCTCCCGGCGGCAGCCTGACGGTGGATGTCCAATCCATGGCGGGCACGGCGGCCATCGCGGGCCAGGGGGTGGCGATCCTGATGCCGGCCTTCTTCAAGGCGGATCTCGCCGCCGGACGGCTGGTGCAGCCCTTCGACATCATGGCGCGCGACAACCAGAGCTATTGGCTGGTCTATGCCGAGGGGCGCGGCAACACCCCCAAGATCCGAGCCTTTCGCGACTGGGTCCTGGCGGAGGTGAAGCGCGACGCGGCCGGCGCCTAAGCCATCGCCTCCGGCATCGTTACCTTGAGCTTCGCGGCCCAGCCCGCCAGCCCGTCCATGATTCCGGGATAGAGCGCCAGCCCTTCGGCCAGTCCGGCGCGGCGGCGGGACGAGGCCTGCTGGCCCGGCAGGCGGACGGAGTCGACGCCGGGCGCGGGCGGCGTCTCGCGGCAGAGCTTGGCGAGCCAGCTCGTCTGGCGCAGAAAAGCATCGGCCCCGCCGAAGCCCGCGGGATCCATGACCTGGACATAGACGTTGGCCGCCCATGTCGTCGGCTTCTCGGCCCGGCCATGGCCCGCGAGCCCCTGGGTCAAAGCCTCCACCGCGAGCGCCAGGCCGTAGCCCTTATGACCGTGATCGGTACCGCCGGTGGGCAGCAGGCTGCCCGGCGGCGAGGCGGCGAGCACGGCGGGATCGTCGGTCGGCCGGCCTTGCGCATCCTGTGCCCAAAGCCCGGGATAGCGCCGGCCCTCGCGGCGCAATCGCCCGGTCATGCCGTTGGTGGTGATGGAGGAGCTGATATCCACCAGGATCGGATCGCCGCCGGTGGGAATGCCGAAGGCGATGGGATCGGGGGTGAAGACCGCGGCGACACCGCCGAAGGGTGCCATGGTGGCCTCCGACGGATCGGAGGAGGCGACGATCGCCATCAGATTCCGCTCGGTCGCCCAGCGCAGATAGACTGCCAGGCAGCCGATGTGATGGCTGCGCCGGATGGCGACCGCGGCAAGGCCATGCCGGCGGGCGCGTTCGGCGGCGAGCGCCAGGGCCTTGTCCGTCAGCCAGATGCCGGGCAGGGTCTCCCCATCCCAGGTAATCGCAGCGCCCTGGTCGGCGATGAGGCGCGGTTCCCCCGCCTTGGCCATGAGCCCGGCCTCGATCTCCTCCAGATATCCAGGGACCTGCGCCAGACCATGGGTCGTATGGCCCATGAGATCGGCTTCGACCAGATGCCGGGCCATGGCCGTGGCCTTATTGGCTTCGCAGCCGGCGGCCAGGAACAGCCTTTCGGCAAAATCGGTGAGTTCGGTCGCGCGATAGCGGGGCGTGTCCGTGGGCATGATTTTCTTTCTCTAGCTTACCAGGCCATGGGTCGTCCGCTGGGATACATGCCAGGGGATGAGCCAGCGCTCCGCCAGCACGACGCTCCAGAAGAGCAGCAGGCCGAGGGCCGCCAGCATGATGATGATAGCGAAGGCGATGTCCATGCGCAGGTCGCCCGAGGCTATCTGGACGTAGTAGCCGAGACCGGCATCGCCGCCGATCCACTCGGCGATGGTGGCACCCACCGTGGCGTTGACGGCCGCCCCCTTGATGCCGACGAAGAGCTGCGGCAGGGCCGCGGGCAGCCGCACCTTGATGAAGGTGCGCAAGGGGCCAGCGCCGGTGGAAAGGCAGAAGCGGGTCAGGTCGAGGCTCAGCGAGGTGAAGGCGAGGATGCCGTTCAACAGGATGGGAAAGAAGCAGACGAGAAAGACGATCAGGATCTTCGGCAGGAAACCGAAGCCGAACCAAGTGACGAAGATGGGCGCGAAGACGATCTTGGGCACCATCTCCAGCGTGACCGCCAGGGGATAGAAGGTGCGGCGCATCAAGGGCGAGAAGGCGACCAGCATGGAAAGCGGCACGCCGAGCAGGATGGAGACGCCGAAGCCCACGATCGTCTCCATGCCGGTAACCAGGGTGTAATCCCAGATGCGGTGGATGTTGCGGACATACTGCACCAGGATCGCGCTGGGCGGCGGGATGATATAGAGCGGGATATGGAAGAGGCGGACGACCGCCTCCCAGGACAGGATGAGGCAGACGCCGAAGACGATCGGCGTCAGATATTCGGCGAGATTGTCGCGGTCCATCATCGCCAGCCTCAGATCAGCCCGTAGCTCAGGAAGATCTCCTTGATCTCCGCCACGATGCCCTGGAATTCGGGGCTCTGGCGCAGATGCAGGTCGCGCGGCCGCGGCAAGTCCAGCTTGACCCGGCGCACGATCCGCCCCGGGCGCGGCGAGATCACGATCACCTCGTCGGAAAGCTGGACCGCCTCCTCGATGCTATGGGTGACGAAGAGCACAGTCTTGGGATTCTCCATCAGCAGCCGCTCGAGATCGCCGCGGAGCTGCTCGCGGGTCATGGCATCCAGCGCCCCC
>DATHQQ010000288.1:0-2131 GCA_035482595.1 Verrucomicrobiia bacterium | reverse complement strand
CGCCCTTCGCGGTGCTGGGCGCCTTGCTCGGCGTCACCTTCGCCCCGCAGGAGCGGCAGATCCGCTTCATCCGTCCGACCTTGCCGCCCTGGCTGGAGGTCCTGGAGATCTCCAACCTCCGTCTGGGCGATGCCTCCGTCGACCTGCAGCTTCGGCGCAGCCGCGAAGATGTCGGGCTGACCGTGCTGCGCCGTGACGGCACGGTCGAGGTCGTGGTCACGAGCTGAAACGCGGCGCGAAGAAGGAGTTCGATATGTCGCTACCGCGTCATGCCGCCGGTGGTCCGATGAGCTTCCTGCTCCACCACGTGCGCCGGCAGCTGCTGGGCCATCTCGTGGTCCTGCTCGCCGTGCTGCTGGCGGTCGGTTGCGCCATCGCCTCCCAATACGGCGTCAAGAACCTGGTCGACGTGCTGGGTCTGCATCATCCCTCCGCGCATCAGCTCTGGGGCGCGGTGGCTTTGCTGCTCGGCCTCGTCGCCGGCGATCATCTGATGTGGCGGCTCGCCGGATGGATCGCGAGCTATGTCTTCGTCGCCACCGGCGGCGCGCTTCGCCTCGAGCTCTTTGATCATCTCGCCGGTCATGGCGCGCGCTATTTCACCGACCAGTTCCCGGGCGCGCTTGCCGCCCGCATCACCACGGCCGCCGACTCCGCCTGGATCATCGAGAACTCCCTCACATGGACGGCGATCCCCCCAGCCGCCGCGGTCCTCAGCAGCATCGCCGTCCTCGGCTTCATCGACTGGCCGATGGCCCTGGTGCTTTTCGTCATCGTCATCTGCCTCGCGATCGTCATCGGTTGGCTTGCCCGCCGGGGCCAGCATCTGCATGAGCACTATGCCGGCAAGGCCGCGGCGGTGGGCGGCGATCTCGCCGATGTCGTGAGCAATATGGGCCTGGTGCGCGCCTTCGGTGCCGCCAAGCGCGAGAAGGCGCGGCTCTCGGGCAAGATCGCCCATGAGATGGCCGCCCAGCGCGAGAGCCTGCAGTCCATCGAGCGGCTGCGCCTGTTCCACGCCGTCTCGGTCTTCGTCGTGACCGGCGGCGTGCTCGCCTGGTCGGTGCTGCTCTGGCGGGCGGGCCGCGTCACCACCGGGGATGTGGTCCTCACCACGACCCTCGGCTTTACCGTGCTGCACGCCTCGCGCGATCTCGCCATGGCGGTGATGGAGCTGCTGCGCCATTTCGCCAAGCTGGGTGAGGCGGTGCGGGTACTGGGCCGGCCCCATGAAATGCAGGATGCGCCGGGCGCCCAGCCTCTCGTCAGCTTGGGCGGGGCTGTCACTTTCGTGAATGTGGGCTTCAGCTATCCGAACGGCGAGCGGGTCTTGCAGGATTTCGGCTTTCATGTGCGGGCCGGGGAGAAGCTGGGCCTCGTCGGGCGCTCGGGTGCGGGCAAATCGACGGTGCTGGCCCTGCTGCAACGGCTCTACGATCCCGACCGCGGCCATGTGCTGATCGACGAGCAGGACATCGCCAAGGTGACGCAGGAGAGCCTGCGCCGCTCCATCGCCGTGGTCCAGCAGGACATCTCCCTGTTCCACCGCTCGGTGCTGGAAAATCTGCGCTATGGGCGGCCCGAGGCCAGCGACGCGGAGGTCTATGCCGCGGCCGAGGCGGCCCATTGCACGGAATTCATCGAAGCCTTGCCGGCGGGATTCGCCACCATCGTCGGCGAGCGCGGGCTCAAGCTCTCCGGCGGGCAGAGGCAGCGCCTCGCCATCGCGCGGGCCTTCCTGCGCGATGCGCCCGTCATCCTCCTCGACGAGGCGACCTCCGCCCTCGACACGGAATCGGAGCAGTCGATCCAGGAAGCGCTGGCCCGATTGCTGAGGGGCAGGACCGTCATCGCCATCGCCCATCGTCTCTCGACCCTCAATGCCTTCGACCGGATCATGGTCATGGAGCGCGGGCGGGTGATCGAGGAAGGCGATCCGGCCGAGCTCCTGCGCCGCAAGGGCGCCTATTGCCGGATGTATGCCGGGCAGCTGGCGGCGGCGACCCGGGCATGATCGCGGCGCGCGCCGGGCCGGGTCGAACCCTGCCGGCGATGGTGCTGCTGCTCGCCGGCCTGTGCCCTGCCCCCGCTTCCATAAGCCTGGCACTTGCAGCCGGGGCCGCGGCCGGCA
>DATHQQ010000287.1:0-6010 GCA_035482595.1 Verrucomicrobiia bacterium | reverse complement strand
GTCGAAGGCATGCGGCTGGTGAAGGAGGCCCTCCCGACCGCGGTCAAGGACGGCAAGAACCTCGTCGCCCGCGCCCAGATGATGGCGGCGGCCAGCATGGGCGCCACGGCCTTCCAGAAGGGCCTGGGCGCCATCCATGCGTTGAGCCATCCCATCGGCGCCGTCTACGACGCTCATCATGGCCTCACCAATGCGGTCGTCATGCCCTATGTGCTGGAGTTCAACCGCCAGGCCATCGAGGCCAAGATGGCGCGGCTGGCCGCCTGGCTCGGCCTGCCCGATCCTTCCTTCAAGGGCGTCATGGCCTGGGTGCTGGCGCTGCGCAAGGAGATCGGCATTCCCCATACGCTGAAGGATCTGGGTGTCGGCACCGACCGTTTGGATGAGCTCAGCGTGATGGCGGCGGCCGATCCCTCGGCCGGCGGCAATCCGATTCCTATCGGCGCGCCGGAGCTGAAGCAGATGTTCATCGCCTGCATCGAGGGCAAGCTCTCGCAGGCGGCCTGAGAGCGGGGGCCAACCGCCCCGGCGGCGGCCGCTGATCTTCATCCCCTCCCCGCGTCAGCGGCAGAGAATCAACGATAGCCCCACCGCCTCCGTCATGGCCGCGCTTGTCCCGGCCATGACGATTGAGGGAGCGAGGCTGGCGGCGCAGGCGAGCTAGTTGCAGGAGGAGTCGGTTCCCAACGGTATGCAGAACAGGGCCGGCGCGGGGGGCGGCGAGGGCATGGCGTTAACGCCTTCGGTGCCGTCCTGGCCGACGACGCCCTGGCGTATCAGGCAGGATTTATAGGCGGCGGTGCCCGGCGCGTAGTTCGGCGCGCAGGCCAGCGGATCATCGCCATTGGTCTCGGCGCAGGCGCAGAGGAGGAGAAGCGGGAGCAGCAGGCACAAGTAGCGCATCGGGAGTCTTCCGCCGGATATCATGCCGGGGGGCCGGTCACGTCGCCGCACCGGCCCCCGTCCTTGTCGCTATCCGTGCGCTCCTAGGGACTCGTCGTCGTACCTGAGCTGGTGCCGGTGTCGCCGCTCGAGGGCTGCTCGGCGGGCGGCGGTTCGGACGGCGGCATCAGGGACTTGCCATTCACCAGGGCATTGCCCTGGGCATCCATGGTGATCTTGAAGCGATCGACGGTATTGCCCGATGCATCCTTCGCATGATCGGACAGCGCCCGCATCATCTGCAGCATGCTGACGATCTCCGCCGTTGTCGGCTCGGCCGCGTATTGCCGGCCCTTGGCAATGAGGGCGTCGAGATCGCTGAGCTCCACATTGGCCACGCCGGTGAAGCCCATCGGCGCCTTGGGGTCGTTGTCGACGTCGGCGGTGAAGCTGCCCGTGAGTCCCGGTGCCTTCAGCTTGCCGTCGGAAACGGTCATCTTGACCGCGGTCTGCTGGATCGCCTGGATTGCCGCACCCGCCGCCATCATGCCCGTACCCATCATGGCATTCTCATCGGTCATCTTGGTATCGGGCAGGGTCTTCGACCAGGCGTCCAGGATCGCCGACATGGGAAGGTCATCGACCTTGAGGGTCATCGCGAATTCCGTGGGCACGACCTCGGCGCCGAGATCGCCCACCTGCTCCTTGATCTGGGCGATCGAGAGCCCTTCATAGTGGAGGCTGGAGGTGACACCGACCTTGGGCTGATCGGTATCCTTCATGGCGAAATCGAAACCGAAGCCGCCGAGCGTGAAGACCGGAGAGCCGCCGGCCGCCACGCTGATCTGTCCCGTCGAGAAGTCGAAGTTTATCGACTTCATGAGCGTGAACATCTTGGCGAGCAGCGGCAGCACCTCGCCCGACTTGTCGCTTCCGGCCGCCTTCTGAAAGGCGGCGCGCGTGGCCATCAGCTCGGCAAGCTGTGCACCCCCGACCGCCGAGGCGAGCTTGAGGTCGGCGACGGAGAATTGCCCGTCCTTGTCGGAGATGGTCAGCAGCTTGACGCCCGCGGTGCCGCTCTGATCGTAGATGCCCTGGCCGTCGTCCTTGGATTGCACCTGATAGACGATGTCGGAGGCGGCCAGCTGTGAACCGCTCGAGGGTTCGCTGGCCTCCAGGCTCTTCAACAGGATATCGGCGGTCATGAGCTGGCCCAGCTTCTTCGACCAGCTTCCGGTCGCATGGTCGAGGGCCGTCGTGATCTTGACCTCCTTCCCATCGGTGTCCTTGAGGGTCACCAACTCGGGCCAGGTCACATCGCTGAACTTGCGGATGTCGTCGCCGTCCGGGGTCAGCTTGAAGCCGATCTTCCCGAGATCGATGGGGCTGACGTCGGGAAGCGTGAGCGCCACCTTGTCGACCGTGACCGCGAAGGCGTCGCCGTCCGGCGTCACCGCGACATCGCCGTAGGTGAACATCTTGCCGCTGGCGGCCTTGGCCAGCATGTCCTGCATTTCCTGCTGCAGTACCTGGGCCTGGTCGGCCTTCGTGTCGCCGCAGGCCAAGAGCCCGATCACCAGAATCAGGCCGAATTGCCAGAACTTCCTCATTTTTCCCCCCGGGGATTACTAGGTTGCACCCACCTTATAGGCGAGAAACGGCCTGAAGACGAGACTCCCGCGAGCAGGCCGGGACAGGCATCAAATCCCCTCCTCCTGCAAGGAGAGCAGCGAGGCATTGCCGCCGGCCGCGGTGGTGTCGACTGTGAGGGTGTGCTCATTGGCGAAGCGGGGCAAATAATGCGGTCCGCCGGCCTTGGGGCCGGTGCCCGAGAGGCGCTCGCCGCCGAAGGGCTGCACGCCGACCACGGCGCCGATCATGTTGCGGTTGACATAGGTATTGCCGATGCGCAGCCGTCCGTGGATTTGGCGCACCGTCGCATCGATGCGGCTGTGGATGCCCAGCGTCAGCCCATAGCCCAGCGCGTCCACCCCATCCAGAAGCTGGTCGAGGCGGTCCTGCTTGAAGCGGAGCACATGCAGGATGGGCCCGAACACCTCCTTCTCCACGCGCGCCAGCCCATCGATCTCGAAGGCCTGGGGGGCTACGAATGTGCCGGCGGCGCAATCCGGCCCCAAGGCGACGCGATAGATCTCCTTGGCTTCACGCCGCATGCGTTGCGCATGGGAGTCGAGCATCTGGCGGGCCTCCTCGTCGATGACCGGGCCGACATCCGTCGCCAGCAGGCCGGGATCGCCCACCTTGAGCTCCGCCATGGCGCCGGCCAGCATCTCCAGGATCTTGTCGGCGATATCCGCCTGAACGCAGAGGATGCGCAGCGCCGAGCAGCGCTGACCGGCGCTCTGGAAGGAGGAGATCAGCACGTCGCGCACCACCTGCTCCGGCAGGGCGGAGGAATCCACGATCATCACGTTCTGGCCGCCGGTCTCGGCGATGAGGGCGGCGAGCGGTCCGTCGCGGGCCGCAAGCCCGCGGTTAATCGCCTGGGCCGTGTCGGTCGAGCCGGTGAAGGCTACGCCGGCGACGCGCGGATCGGCCACCAGCGGGGCGCCGACCTTGGGCCCGTCGCCCGGCAGCAGATGCAGCACATCCCCCGGCACCCCGGCGCGATGCATGAGCTCGACCGCGCGCATGGCGATGAGGGGGGTCTGCTCCGCGGGCTTGGCGACGACGGCATTGCCGGCGGCCAGCGCCGCGGAGACCTGGCCGGAGAATATGGCGAGGGGGAAATTCCAGGGGCTGATGCAGGCGAAGACCCCGCGCCCCGCCAGCTCGAGCTGGTTGCGCTCGCCGGTCGGGCCGGGCAGATCCAATGGCCGGGCGAAATCCGCTCGTGCGCGCTGGGCGTAGTAGCGCAGGAAATCCACCGCCTCGCGCAGCTCCGAGAGCGCATCGGGAATCGTCTTGCCCGCCTCGCGCACCGCGAGTGCCATCAGCCCGGCGCGATCCTGCTCCATCAAATCGGCGGCGCGTTCCAGGCATTGCGCCCGCGCCTCAGCCCCTCCGCCATTCCAATCCGGCTGCGCGCGCACCGCCCGCGCCAGGGCCTGATCGACCGCATCGGCCCCGGCCTCGGCCACTTCGCCCACCCGCCGGCCGCGATCGGCGGGATCGAGGACGGGTCGGGCCGCACCCGGACGAACCGCGCCGCCGATCAGGGGTGCGGCGCGCCAGGGCTCGGACGCGGCCCTGGTCATCGCCTCGGCCAGCGGCAGCAGCCGCGTCACATCGGTCAGGTCGATGCCGCTGGAATTGCGCCGCTCCGGGCCGAACAAGGCCGCGGGCAAGGGAATCCGCGGATGGGGCTTCTTCGGCAGCCGCCGGACCCGGGCGACGGGATCGGCGGTGATCTCCTCGATGGGCAGCTTCTCGTCGACGATACGGTTGACGAAGGAAGTATTGGCGCCGTTCTCCAGCAACCGGCGCACAAGATAGGCCAGCAGATCCTCATGACTGCCGCAGGGCGCGTAGATTCGGCAGGGATAGCCGCTGGCATCGGGTGCCACGACATGATCGTAGAGCGCCTCGCCCATGCCATGCAGGCGCTGGAATTCGAAATCGCGCCGGTTGCCCGCCATCTCGAGAACGGCCGCCAGGGTATGGGCATTGTGGGTGGCGAATTGCGGATAGAAGGCCTCGGCATCGGCGAGCAGCCGCTTGGCGGCGGCCAGGAACGAGACGTCAGTGGCGGCCTTGCGGGTGAAGACGGGATAGCCTTCCAGCCCGCGCTCCTGGCTCTGCTTGACCTCGCTGTCCCAATAGGCGCCCTTGACCAGCCGGACCATAAGCCGCCGGCCGTGGCGATGGGCGATCTCGCCCAGGCAGTCGATCAGCGGCAGCACGCGCTTCTGATATCCCTGGATGGCAAGGCCCAGCCCGTTCCAGCCGGCAAGCGAGGGATCGGCCGAGACCGCCTCGATCACATCGAGGGAAAGGTCGAGACGATCGGCCTCCTCGGCATCGACGGTGAAGCCGATTTCGGCGGCCCTGGCGAGGCGCGCCAGCGCCGCCAGCCGCGGGACCAGCTCGGCCATCACGCGATGGCGCTGGGCGAATTCGTAGCGCGGATGCAGCGCAGAGAGCTTGACCGAGATGCCAGGCCCCTCGATCGGGCCGCGGCCCGCCGAGGCGCGGCCGATGGCGGCGATGGCGGCGCGATAGGCGCTGTCGTAGCGCTCGGCATCGCGAGCCGTGCGCGCGGATTCGCCCAGCATGTCGTAGGAATAGCGATAGCCGCGCTTCTCCTGGGCGCGGGCGCGGTCGAGCGCCTCCTCGATGGTCCGCCCCATGACGAATTGGCGGCCCAGGATGCGCATGGCCTGGGTCACCGCCTGGCGGATCACCGGCTCGCCGCTGCGCGCCACGAGGCGCCGCATCACCCCGGCGAGATCCTCCCCCTGCTGGTCCATGCGGATGACCCGGCCGGTCAGCATCAGCGCCCAGGTCGAGGCATTGACGAAGAGAGATTCGCTGCTGCCGAGATGGCGGCGCCAATCGGCGTCGGCGAGCTTGTCCTTGATCAGGAGATTGGCGGTCTCGGCATCGGGGATGCGCAGCAGCGCCTCGGCCAGGCACATCAGGACCACGCCCTCGCGGCTCGAGAGCTCGTATTCATGCAGGAAGGCGTCGAGACCTCCCTGCCCCAGCCGCGCTTCCCGGACCTTATGCACCAGGTCGCGGGCTCGCTCGGCGATACGGTCGAGCATCGCGGCGGGCAGCTCCGCCGCGGCGAGGATGCGCTCGACGGCCGCGGTCTCGTCCTCGCGATAGGCCGCGCGCAAGCGCCGGCGGCGATCATCGGCGGACGGCGGGGCTTCGGCAAAGATCATCGGCGGCTGGGTCATGGACGGTCCTGATGGAGGCAAGCGAATCCGGGGTGCCACTCTACTGCCGGGACCGGAGCCTGCCCACAAGGCGACCGTCCCTCAAGATGAGAATAACTTGTATTCGCAACTTAACTTCGCCATGGCGCAGGGGAAGACCCCCCAGAACGAGCCTCCGCGACCGATTCCGCGGCGGCTTGCAAATGAGCGGACCTCCTCCCAGGATCCGGCGTCACTGCCGCCTGGATCATCATCCCCGATCGCAGAGGTAAATCGATGCTGCC
>DATHQQ010000286.1:0-7119 GCA_035482595.1 Verrucomicrobiia bacterium | reverse complement strand
GCGATGCGGTGCCAGAGATTGAAGGCGTCGTCGTCCTCGGCATAGACGGTGACCAGGAGACGATCCTTCGGCAGGCCGAGCTCGCGGGTGACCAGGTTCCAGGCCAGCTCGATCGCATGCTCCTTGAAATAGTCGCCAAAGGAGAAATTCCCGAGCATCTCGAAGAAGGTGTGGTGGCGCGCCGTATAACCGACATTCTCCAGGTCGTTGTGCTTGCCGCCGGCGCGCACGCATTTCTGTGCCGTGGCGGCGCGGCTGTAGTCGCGCTTCTCGGCTCCGGTGAAGACGTTCTTGAACTGCACCATCCCGGCATTGGTGAACATCAGGGTCGGATCGTTGCGCGGCACGAGCGGGCTCGAAGGCACGACGGTGTGTCCGTTGGCCGCGAAATAGTCGAGAAAGCTCCGGCGAATGTCGTTGACGCTCTGCATCATCCTCGTTCCGGGAAATCAATGGTTTCGTCCCGATCCACAACCGGGACAGGCGGGTGAAAGCCCGCGCAATCGCTGAATGTGGGCGATATTGCCGTTTCCAGCAAGCCTTTGCCGGTACGGCCGGTCCGGCCGACCCCCAACGACCCCCAAAAGGAAAACGCGCCCCAAAAGGAAAACGCGCGACGGGGGAGGTCGCGCGTTTTCGAAGGAACCACCGGCGGAGAGGAGGGTCGCCGCGGCTCCAAGCGCGCCGGCCGGGGCGAAGCGGCCCCGGCCGGCGGCCATGCTATTCCTCTTCGGCCGCCGCCTCCTCCGCCCCGCCCTTGGCATCCAGCATGGCGCCAGCGACCAGCCCGGCGTTCTGGCGGATCGTCTTCTCGATCTCGGCGGCGATCAGGGGATTCTCCTTCAGGAACTGCTTGGCATTCTCGCGGCCTTGGCCGATGCGCTGGCCGTTGTAGGAGAACCAGGCACCCGACTTCTCCACCACCCCGGCCGCGGAGCCGAGATCGACCAGCTCGCCGGTCTTGGAGACGCCCTCCCCATACATGATGTCGAATTCGACGACCCGGAAAGGCGGAGCCATCTTGTTCTTGACGACCTTCACCCGGGTCTGGCTGCCCACGACGGTGTCGCGGTCCTTGATCGAGCCGATGCGCCGGATGTCGAGGCGGACCGAGGCATAGAACTTCAGGGCATTGCCGCCGGTGGTGGTCTCGGGATTGCCGAACATGACCCCGATCTTCATGCGGATCTGATTGATGAAGATGATCATGCAGCGCGAGCGCGAGATGGAGCCCGTCAGCTTGCGCAGCGCCTGGCTCATCAGCCGGGCATGCAGGCCGACATGGGAATCACCCATCTCGCCCTCGAGCTCGGCCCGCGGCACCAGAGCGGCCACGCTGTCGATGACCAGCACGTCGACGGCGCCCGAGCGGACCAGGGTATCGGCGATCTCGAGGGCCTGCTCGCCCGCATCCGGCTGGGAGATCAGCAGCTCCTCGACATTGACGCCGAGCTTGGCGGCATAGCCGGGATCGAGCGCATGCTCGGCATCGATGAAGGCGCAGGTGCCGCCCTGCTTCTGAGCCTCGGCCACCACATGGAGAGCCAGGGTCGTCTTGCCCGAGCTCTCGGGACCGTAGATCTCGACCACCCGGCCACGGGGCAAGCCGCCGATTCCGAGCCCGATATCGAGCCCCAGGGAGCCGGTCGAGATCGACTCAGCCTCGACCGCGATCTCCCGCTGGCCGAGACGCATGATCGATCCCTTGCCGAATGCCCGCTCGATCTGCCCGAGAGCGGCGTCCAATGCCTTGGTCTTATCCATGCCTTCTCTCTCGATAACCTTGAGCGCCGGTTGTGCCATGTGTCCTCTCCCTTATTCCATATGGGGCGGGTTCAGTGCAATGGCGCGAATGTACGTGTTTCGTTCCAAATTGGCAAGCCGAAATCGGATCAAAAATAGAACAAAAGAGGATTTATAGAAGAATGCGCCTGCCACGGGCGGCGTCTCCGGAATGCGGGAAAATATTCTACTGATAGTTGTAGACTCTCACCCTCCTTCCACCAGCACATCCTTCACCTTTGCCGCCAATTGCTTGAGGCTGAAGGGTTTGGCCAGAAAATGCAGGCTGGCCCCGTCGGTCGAGTTCCGGAAGGAGCTTTCGGCGTAGCCCGAGATGAAGATCACCTTCAGCCCCGGACGAGCCGCCCTGAACTCTTCGACCAGAGCGGGCCCGTCGATTTCCGGCATGACGACATCGGTGATCAGCAGATCGATGGGATCGGCGCTGCGGCCCATGAGGTCGAGGGCCGCCCGGCCGCTCGAGGCCTCGATGACCTTGTAGCCCTTGTTGCGCAAGGCCCGGGCGCTGAACATGCGCACGGCCTCCTCATCCTCGACCAGCATCACCGTGCCGCTGCCGGTCAGATCACGGCTGTCCTCCTCGACCTCGCGCCGGGCGAGGGAGGTCGCTTTCTCCAGATGGCGGGGCAGATAGATCCGGAAGGCGGAGCCCACGCCGACCGTGCTGTCGAGGGAGAGATAGCCGCCGCTCTGCTTGACGATGCCGTAGACCATAGCCAGCCCCAGTCCCGTGCCGGCCCCTACCCGCTTGGTGGTGAAGAAGGGCTCGAAGATACGGTCAATGATATCGGGAGCGATGCCGGTGCCCGTGTCGATGACGTCGATCTGCACATAATCGCCCGGCGGCACGCCCTCGCTGGCCGCTGGCAGAGGGGCTAGCAGTTTGAGATTGCCGGTACGGATGGTCACGATTCCCCCTGCCGGCATGGCATCGCGGGCATTGACGACCAGATTGGTGATGACCTGCTCGAGCTGGCCGGGATCGACCAGCACCGGATCGAGATTGGTGCCCTGCTCCAGCTTGAGCTCGACATGTCTGCCGATCAGCCGGCGCAGAAGAGGGGCGAGCTCGGCCAGGACATCGGCCAGGGAAACGATTCGCGCCTGCAAGGTCTGCCGGCCCGAATAGGCGAGGAGCTGGCGCACCAGATTTGCCGCCCGCTCGGCGTTCTTGCGGATCTGCATGATGTCGGCAAAGGACGGGTCGCCCGGCGGGTGGCGCAGCAGCAGCAGATCGCTGAAGCCGATCATGACCGTCAGCAGATTGTTGAAGTCATGGGCGATGCCCCCCGCCAGCTGCCCCACGGCCTTGAGGCGGAGGGTCTGGGCCAGCTGGGCCTCGAAGCGGCGGCTATCGGCCTGTGAGGGCAGCGCGCCCGAGGCCAGCGCGCCGATGGCATCGGCGGGGCCCTCAAGGGCCTGAACCAGAGGACGCAGCGCCGCCTCAGCGCGACGCTCGGCGGTGATGTCCCGGCACAGCCATAAGATATGGCCCGATGGCTTCGCCGATCGTGTCGCCCCGGGTACATAGCGCGGCGGGTTGGCGACGGGCCGCGCGATGACTTCCCACCACCCGGGCTCGCCGGGTACCCCGGCCAGGGCCAACTCCGCCCTGCCTCCGGCGGGCACCCGGGTCAGGCGCTGGAGCGCCGCGCCGGCCGCCTCGTCGAATGCCCGCCGGCGGAGCAGCTCCGACAAGGGTGTGACCGCGTCCTCGAACTGGGCGCGGCAGGCGGCATTGGCATAGACGACCCGGCGCCCGTCGAGGACGATCTGGGCGGCGATGGGCAAGGCATCGAGAGCGCTCTGCAGAAGCAGGGCGCGCGAGCGGTAACGCTCCCAGACGAGGGTGAGCCCCACCCCGGCGACCAGGGCAAGCCCTATCAGGATCAAAGCCAGGCCGCTCACCATCTCTCATCCCCCAAGCTGCCTCCCCGCTCGTCCGGGACCAGGGCGGAAGGCTTCAGCCCATTATGACAGCCGACCCGCCTGTCGGGGAAAGGGAGCGAGCTTCCAGGCAGCCTTGTTCCACGGCGAACAAGACGTTACAGTTCTGCCTCTACGCGCGCGGCGGCCAGGGGGAAAACTATGCTGTTCCTGACGCGCAAGGTGGGCGAATCTATTGTCATCAATGACAATATCGAGCTCACCGTTGTGGAGGTTCGGGGCAAGTCGATCAAGCTGGGATTCACCTTTCCGCCTGAGGCGAAGGTGCTCCGGCGAGAGCTGCATGACCGCATCAAGGCGGATGGGGCCGGCAGAAAGGTCGATACGGCTGACGAGATCGCCAGCGAATCCGAGGTTCCGCCGGTGTCCTGACGAGCGGCGTCCTGACGGCGCTCGCGTCGAGCGCGCCGCTCTCAATCGTCCCTGTGGGTCCGCTCCATGCGCTCGTGGCGCTCCTGCGCCTCGATCGAGAGTGTGGCGATCGGCCGCGCCTCGAGCCGGCGCAAGCTGATCGGCTCCGCCGTATCCTCGCAATATCCGTAGGTGCCGTCCTCGATCCGCTTCAGCGCATCGTCGATCTTGGCGATGAGCTTGCGCTCGCGGTCCCGTGTCCTGAGCTCCAGCGCCCGATCGGTTTCCAGCGAGGCGCGATCGGCGATGTCGGGCTCCGACAGGCTCTCCTCCTGCAGGTGCTGGAGGGTCTCGTTGGATTCCTGCAGCAGCTCGGCCCGCCAGCGCAACAGCTTCTGGCGGAAGTACTCGAGCTGCATGGGATTCATAAAGGGCTCTCTCTCGGTCGGACGATAGTCGGGCGGCAGAAGAGGTTTCATTAGATTCCGATCTCGACTCATGCGGACTCCGAAGGCGCGCGGAGTATATGAATTTTCACGCCGCGAGCAAGTCGGGCGACAATGAGGGGCTGTCGGCCATCCCATTGAATTTTATCGATAAATTATCGGACACCCCGGCAGGGGCCGGATCAGGGCACGGGCGGCGGCCCCGGGGATGGCGCCAAACCCCGCCCAGCAGCCCGAAAGTCCGGTCTCGGCGCGGCCCATATTGTGGCAAATTTCGCACATAATCCTTACCTGGGATTCTAACGCTGGTAACGGCGGGGGGCTTGTTGGTAATATTCGTTAACAGCCCAGGGAGTGGCCGGATGCGTGTCCTTTTGATCGAAGACGATCCTGATACCGCCGAAAGCATCGCACTGATGCTGCGGGCCGAGAAGTTCGTCGTCGACACGACGGAGTTCGGCGAGGATGGCCTGGAGATCGGCAAGCTTTACGATTATGACATCATCCTCCTGGACCTTGTCCTGCCGGACATCGACGGCTACGAGGTCCTGCGACGGCTGCGGCAGTCGCGGGTGGCCACGCCGATCCTTATCGTCTCCGGCCTCGGCGAGCTGGACAACAAGATCAAGGGGCTCGGCTTCGGCGCCGACGACTATCTGACCAAGCCTTTCGATCGGCGCGAGCTGATCGCGCGAATCCACGCCATCGTCCGCCGTTCCAAGGGGCACGCCGACCAGGTTATCCGCACCGGCAAGCTGGCCGTCAATCTGGACAGCCATATCGCCGAGGTGGAAGGCCGTCCCCTGCCGCTGACGGGCAAGGAATACGGCGTGCTGGAGCTGCTCTCCCTGCGCAAGGGCACGACCCTGACCAAGGAGATGTTCCTCAACCATCTCTACGGCGGCATGGATGAGCCGGAGCCGAAGATCATCGACGTCTTCGTCTGCAAGCTCCGCAAGAAGCTGATCAAGGTGACCGGCGGCGAGAACTATATCGAGACCGTCTGGGGCCGCGGCTATACGCTGCGCGATCCCGCGGAGGAGATGGCGCCGCTGAAGGTGGCCGAGTTCAAGGCCGTCTGAGCGTCTGATCGAAGCTGCGGTCCGCCCCCGCCCTGCCCAGGTCAGGGCTGCGGGGGAAAGCCAAGCGCGCTCTCCAGGCGAATTCGATCCGGGCTTTCCTGCGGAATTTCCAGACGCCCCCCGAGCTCGACGGCGAGCAGAGCGGCATAATAGCCGACCACCGTCCGCGCCGTCAGCTCGGCGAGAGGCGCGCTCAGCAGCATGGCGGCTTTCAGCTCGGGCGTCACTCTTGCCTGGGGGGCCGTGCAATCCACCGAGAGGCGATCGGGCTGCGCCTGGATATGGATCACGCCGCCCCGGGGCAGGCAATCGACCCCCAGCAGGATCATATTGAGCAGCAAGCGGCAGGCACCGGGCGGCAGGATCTCGGCCCCCGAGGCTGCCCAGGCCAGTTGGATCTCGCCGGTATGCAGCAGATTCTGGGCCAGGCCGCGGGCTTCGGAGGTGCCGAAACTCGCATCCTCGCCGGCCGCGCCGAAGGCATAGCGGAAATAGCGTAGGCGCGCGGCGGCACGCTTGGCGCTGCGCTGGGCAAGCGCCAGGGCCTCCTCCGCCATACTTCCTTCTTCGGCTATGAGCTCGAGACCATTGTCCACCGCACCCAGGGGGCCGATGAGGTCATGGCACAGCCGAGAGGCCAGCAGGCTCGCCACGCGCAGGCTCGCCATCTCGGACATCGACAGTTTCCCTTCCCCCCTGGCTCAGGGCGGCCTTTGCAAGGCCTCGCCCTCGTCTCCACCCCGCATACAGTCTATACGAGGGAGAGATACATCTACCAGTCTTGCAACGGGAGCGGAGTGTCGTGAGCAGCCGGTTGGTTCCGGGCATGTATGTCCGCCATCCCGATCTTCCGGCCTGGGGGCTGGGACAGGTGCAATCGGCCGTCGGCGACCGGATCACGGTCAATTTCGAGCATGCCGGCAAGCGGCTGATCAATGGGGCGATCGTCCTTCTCATCGAGGTCGACATCGACCGCGACGCCCCGCCGGGCGACGGTACCAAGCCTTGACCCGATCGACCCGCGAAGACTAATCTCCGCGCCTTCCTGACACGGGCCCGGCCGAAGCGCGCGCCAGGCTCCTTGTTCCGGCCCGGTGGCAGAGTGGCCATGCAGGGGACTGCAAATCCCCGTACGTCGGTTCGATTCCGGCCCGGGCCTCCAATAAATCAATAGGTTATGGGATGCTCTCCGAGAGCATCTAAGTGTGTCAGCCGGGTGTCAGCAATTTCGTTTCGCGCCCTGGCGTCCGAAAGACCGGAACGTTACAGGCGCCTACTATCTCATGAGAGTGGTGCTGCCGGACTAAAGGCGGTCTAGTAGAGACTGCTCGCTAGATCGCCGACGTTCGGCGACAAGGTGAGGCGGTCGCAGTTCTATTGGATGAATCCATACGAGCGCGCCACACGCTCGATCTGCGCGCAATGAGCGGTTTTCGCAGATTGAGACATATCTGTGTTCTGATACTGCGTCCCGTCAGTCATCATTCTTA
>DATHQQ010000285.1:0-2076 GCA_035482595.1 Verrucomicrobiia bacterium | reverse complement strand
CTCGATATCGGCGAGCTTCAGCTCGACATAGGTCGGGCGGCCGTGGTTGCACTGACCGGAATGGGGCGTGGCCTCCATTTGGCGCAGCAGCGCATCCATCTCGGCGAGGTTGAGGCGCCGGCCCGCGCGCACGCTGCCATGGCAGGCGAGCGTGCCGCAGACCTCCTCCAGCTTCTCCTTGAGGCCGAGGGCCGCGCCGAATTCGGCGATCTCGTCGGCGAGATCCTGCACGAGCCCCTTGACCTCCACCTCGCCCAGCATCGCGGGCACCTCGCGCACCACCACGGCGCCCTGGCCGAAGGGCTCGAGCACGAGACCCAGCTCGGCGAGCTCGCCGGCGCGCGCCGTCAATCGCTCGGCGGCGGCGGAATCGAGCTCGACCACCTCGGGGATGAGCAGCCCCTGGCGCTTCACGCCGCCATCGGCCAGAGCCTGCTTCATCCGCTCATAGACCAGCCGTTCATGGGCCGCGTGCTGGTCGACGATGACGATGCCCTCGGCGGTCTGGGCGACGATATAGGTCTCATGGAGCTGGGCCCGGGGTGCGCCAAGCGGAAAGCTCGCTGCCGCAGGAGCGCTCCCACCCTCTTCCAATACCCTGCCCTGAGGCCGCTCGAATCCCTCGAAGGGAGCGTAGAGCGCTGCCGCCTGCTCGGCGAGCCCGCGCGGCGGCGCAGAGCTCGCGGGCCAGCTTCCCCGCCAGGCGGATTCCCCGAAGCTCGGCTGGTTGGAGACCGCGCCGCCCGGACGGAAGCTGCCCATGGCGGCGGCGGCCACGGTGGTGGAGGCGCGATGGCCGGCGGCCGCCAGCGCATGGCGCGCCGCGCCCACGATGAGGCCGCGCACCAGCCCGGGATCGCGGAAGCGGACCTCGGCCTTGGCGGGATGGACGTTGATATCCACCTCCTCCGCCGGCAGCTCCAGGAACAGCGCCACCAGAGGATGGCGGTCGCGGGCAAGGAAATCCTGATAGGCGCCGCGCACCGCGCCTTGCAGCAGGCGGTCGCGCACCGGCCGGCCGTTGACGAAGAGGAATTGCTGGGCCGAGGTCGCCTTGTTGAGGGTCGGCAGGCCGATATAGCCGGTGAGCCTGTGCCCTTCGCGCTCGGCATCGATGGGGAGCGCATTCTGGGCGAACTCCCGCCCCATCACCGCCGCGAGGCGCTCCAACCGCGCCGTATCGCGATCCGCTATGAGTCCCGGGGTGGCCGCATAGCGCAGCACCACCCGATCGCCGTCGCCGAGGGAGAAGGCGATCTCGGGATGGGCCATGGCGAGGCGCTGCACCACCTCCTCGGCATGGCCGAACTCGCTGCGGGTGGATTTCAGGAATTTGAGCCGCGCCGGGGTGGCGAAGAAGAGATCGGCCAGATCGACTCGCGTCCCGCTGCCATGGGCGGCCGGCTCGGGCCTGGATTTGGCACCGGCCTCGACGGCAAGACGCCAGGCTTCCTCGGCCCCCTGCTTGCGGCTGGTGATGGTGAGCCGCCCGACGGCGCCGATGGAGGGCAGCGCCTCGCCGCGGAATCCCAAAGTGGCGATATGGGTCAGATCGTCGCTCGGCAGCTTGGAGGTGGCATGGCGCTCCACCGCCAGGGTCAGCTCCTCGGGCGTCATGCCGAGCCCGTCATCCACCACCTGGATCAGATTGCGCCCGCCATCCCTCAGGGTGACATCGATGCGCCGGGCGCCGGCATCGATGGCATTCTCCACCAGCTCCTTCACCGCCGAGGCCGGGCGCTCGATCACCTCGCCGGCGGCGATGCGGTTCACGATATCGGGCGGCAGGAGTCGGATGGCCATGATCGGCGAACGGTAGCAGAACGGCCCTGCCGACGCCATGATGGCGCCATCGCCGATGCGGCGGCCCAAGACATTCTCGACGCCATCGCGCTATCGGGAAAACGGTTCGTCCGAGAGAGCTATTCGCCCGGCGGCGGGCTGGGAAGCGTCGCGCTGACGCCGGCCGGAGGGTTGCCCAGAAGAAGGAAGCGCAGGGCCGCGGCGTCGTAGAGCTTGCGGGCGACGCGTTTGGCATCTTCCAGGCTCACCTGCTGGTAGAGTCCGGCCCGCCGG
>DATHQQ010000284.1:0-4415 GCA_035482595.1 Verrucomicrobiia bacterium | reverse complement strand
GAGCCGGGCATTGTCGCGATGCATCAGCGGGGCGGGATCGGTCTTCAGCATCCGCTCGATGGCGGCCGCGGCGATGCCGTCGCGGGGGCCCGTCCTGGCCGGCACGTCCAGCAGATCGACGGGGATTCCGGCATTGGCGATATGGGCGGCGATGCCGCTGCCCATCACCCCGGCGCCGATGACCGCGGTGCGGCGGATTTCCATCAGACCGCCTCCAGGATCGTGGCGATGCCCTGTCCGCCGCCGATGCATTGGGTCGCCAGCGCCAGGGCCTTGCCCTCCCGCTTCATGATGGCAGCCGCCTTGCCGGTGATGCGCGCGCCGGTGGCGCCCAGGGGATGGCCGAGGGCGATCGCGCCGCCGTCGATATTGGTCTTGGCCCAGTCGATGCCGAGCTCGTCGATGCAGGCCAGCGCCTGGACGGCGAAGGCCTCGTTGAGCTCGATCACGTCGATGTCCTTCAAGGCAAGGCCGGCGCGCTTCAGCGCCTTGCGCGTCGCCTCCACCGGGCCGATGCCCATGATCTCCGGCGCGCAGCCGGCGACAGCGATGCTGCGGAGCTTGGCGAGCGGCTGCAGCCCATGGGCCTTGGCGTAATCCTCGGTCACGATCAGGGTCGCGCTCACCCCGTCGGTCAAGGGCGAGGAGGTGCCGGCGGTCACCGTGCCGTCCGCATCGAAGGCGGGCTTCAACCCCGCCAAGGTCTTCAGATCCGTGCCCGGGCGGATGCAGCCGTCCTTCTCCACCCGCTGATTGCCGGCGGTGATGGGAATGATCTCATCGGCGAATTTGCCGGAAGCCTCCGCCGCGGCGGCGCGGGCATGGCTGTCGACGGCGAGCTGCTCCTGCCGCTCGCGCCCGATCTTGTATTTGCGGGCGAGATTCTCCGCCGTCTCGCCCATGGAGATATAGGCCTGGCTGATGGCGATGAGCCGAGGATTGGGCATGGGGTTGAAGCCGCCCAGCGGCACGCGGGTCATGGATTCCATGCCCCCGGCGATGAAGGCCTCGCCGGCGCCGAGCTGGATCGCGCCGGCGGCCATATGGATCGCCTGCATGGATGACCCGCAGAAGCGATTGACGGTGGTCCCGGCCACGCTGATGGGCAGGCCCGCCAGCAGCCCCGTCAGCCGGGCGACGTTCAACCCCTGCTCCCCCTCGGGCATGGCACAGCCGACGATGAGATCCTCGATATCCCCGCCCGGTACCCCGGTCTTCTGCAGCAGCCCCTGGATCACGGCCGCCAGCATGTCGTCCGGGCGCACCCGGACGAGCGCGCCCTTGGCCGCGAAATGGAAGGGCGAGCGGACATAGCCGGCGATGAAGACGTTCTTCATGCGGGAGTTCCTTCTGCGAGGAGGTCCTTCTTGGAGATCTTGCCGATGGCGGTCTTGGGCAGGCTGGCTCGGAACTCGATCTGCTTCGGCATTTCCAGCGCGGAGAGCTTGTCGGCGAGAAACTGCGTCATCTGCTCGGCAGTCAGGTTCTGGCCCGGCTTCACGGCAAGGAAGAGCTTCACCGTCTCGCCGCGATAGGGGTCGGGGACGCCGACCACCGCGCATTCCAGTACCGCGGGGTGGGTCATCACCACCTCCTCGATATTGCGCGGATAGATCTTGAAGCCGCTGGCGTTGATCATGTCCTTGAGGCGGTCGGTGATGAAGACATAGCCCTTGGCATCCATATGCCCGACGTCGCCCGTTGCCAGCACGCCATCCCGCAATACATGTTGCGTCTCCTCGGGCTGCTTCCAATAGCCCGCCATGACCTGGGGGCCGGCGGCGCAGACTTCGCCGGTCTCTCCCGGACCCAAGGGCTGGTGCGGCGGCTCGACGGCGCGGATGGAGATCACGGTCCGGGGATAGGGCAGCCCGACCGAGCCCGCGGGCGGCGGCGCTTCCGCGCTGGGGTTGACGGGGTTGCAGCAGACGACGGGGGAGGCCTCGCTCAGGCCGTAGCCTTCCAGCAGCTTGGCGCCGATCGCCTTCTCGAAGGCGAGGCGCAGCTCCTGGGCCAGCGCCGCCCCGCCGGAGACGCAGTAATAGAGCGAGCTCAGGTCGTGGCGGGCGAGATCGGGCGCGTGCAGCATCGCGCTGAACAAGGTGGGCACGCCGGCCATGACCGTCGGCTTCTTGCGCGCGATGATGCGCAGAAGATCCTCCAGCTTGAAACGCGGCATCAGGATCATCTCCGCGCCCTCGAACAGGGCCCAGTTCATGATCACCGTCATGGCGAAGACATGGAACAGCGGCAGGATGCCGAGGATTCGCCGCGGCCCGGCGGGGGCATGGGCGAACCAGCGCACGCATTGCTCGGCATTCGCGTAGAGATTGGCGTGGGTCAGCATCGCCGCCTTGGGCACGCCGGTCGTTCCGCCGGTGTATTGCAGCAAGGCGATCGCCCGATAGGGATCGATGGGCGGCGCCACCATGATGCCGTCATTGGCGATCAGCCGGGCGAAAGGCACATGGCTCTCATCCACGGGGATGCGGGCCACCTCATGGCGCATCACCCAGGGATAGAGCCAGTTGCGCGGGAAGGGCAGCGCATCGGCCAGTCGGCAGACCACCACCTGCTTCAGCCGCGAGCTGCCGACCAGGGGGCCCAGCTTGGCGTAGAGCGAGACCACATCGAGGGTCACCATGATGTCGGTCTCGGAATCGTCGATCTGATGGCCGAGCTCGCGGGTGGCGTAGAGGGGATTGTAGTTGACCACCGTCCCGCCCGCCTTCAGCACGCCGTAATAGCAGATCACGAAATAGGGACAGTTGGGCATATGCAGCCCCACCTTGACGCCCGGTCCCACCCCCAGCGCCTGGAAACCCTTGGCGGCCTGGTTCGCGAGCCGGCCGATCTCGGCGAAGCTGTAGCGCCGGTCGAGGAAATCGATGCAGGGGCGTTCGGGGAAGCGCGCGACCGAATCCTCCAGCAGGGCATGCATCGGCTTGACGGCGATCTCCGCCCCCCAGTCGACATCGGACGGATAGGAGGCCAGCCAGGGAAAAGCGGGCGCCTCGCTTGCCGTCGCCTGCTGCATCGTGCCTTCGCTCCCTGGCCTTAGAGCCTGATTCAAGCTGACCCGATCTCGCTCTGGGTCTGTCACCGGGATTAAACATAGGCTGTCCGGTCTGGAATTGCGATTGGGACCGGTTTCCCCTTATGGTCGCAGCGCCCACATGGGCACAACCACCCGGCCTGGGCGCTCCTTCGGATGATCCAGAGATGACGAATTTCCGCACCCTCGACGACCTCGACGTCACCGGCAAGCGCGTGTTGCTGCGCACCGATTTCAACGTGCCCATGAAGGACGGAAAGGTGAGCGACCTGACCCGCATCGAGCGGGGCGCCGCCAGCATCCGCGAGCTCAGCCAACGCGGGGCCAAGGTCGTGGTCCTCTCCCATTTTGGCCGGCCCAATGGCAAACCCGTGCCGGAAATGTCCCTGAAGCCCATCGCCGCCGCCTTGTCCCAAGTGCTGAGCGGCCAGCCGGTTGCCTTCGCCAGCGGCTGCATCGGGCAGGAGGCGCGGACGGTCGTCGCCGGGCTGGCATCGGGCGATGTCGCTTTGCTGGAGAACCTGCGCTTCCATGCGGAGGAGGAGAAGAACGATCCCGGCTTCGCGCGGGCCATTGCGGCCCTGGGCGACATCTATGTGAACGACGCCTTCTCCTGCGCCCATCGCGCCCATGCCTCCACCGAGGCCATCGCGCATCTCCTGCCCGCGGCCGCGGGACGGCTGATGCAGGCCGAGCTGCAGCATCTGACCCAGGCGCTGGCGGAGCCCAAGCGCCCGGTGATGGCCATCGTCGGCGGCGCCAAGGTCTCGACCAAGCTCGACCTCCTGGGCAATCTGCTGAGCAAGGTCGACGTCCTGGTCATCGGCGGGGGCATGGCCAATACCTTTCTCCATGCCCAGGGGATCGCCATCGGCAAATCCCTGGCCGAGCGCGAGATGGCGGATACGGCGCGCGAGATCCTGGCCAAGGGCAAGGCCCGCGGCGTGGAGATCGTTCTGCCGGTGGATGCGGTGGTGGCCGAGGCCCTGAAGCCCGGGATCGCCGCCAGCACCCTCGCCATCGACAAGGTCCCGGCGGACCAGCGCATATTGGATGTGGGACCGGCGACGGTCGCCGATCTCGAGGCGCGGCTGGCAAAATGCAAGACCCTGGTCTGGAACGGCCCCTTGGGCGCCTTCGAGACGCCGCCCTTCGATGCCGGCACGATTGCCGTGGCCCGGGCCGCGGCAAAGCTGACGGAAGCGGGCAAGCTGCTGTCGGTGGCGGGCGGCGGCGACACGGTGGCGGCGCTGAACCATGCCGGCGCGGCCGGCGCCTTCACCTATGTCTCCACCGCCGGCGGCGCCTTCCTCGAATGGCTCGAGGGACGGGAACTGCCCGGCGTCGCTGCGCTGCAAAA
>DATHQQ010000283.1:0-2466 GCA_035482595.1 Verrucomicrobiia bacterium | reverse complement strand
GATAGCCGACCCAGCCGAGGCCGACGGCGAAGCTCGGCAAAACGAGATGCCAGAGCTCGTCGCCCAGATCGCCCGGCTCGCCGGCGCCGATGACGGGGAACCAGTTGACCTCGATGGCGAAGATCAGCAGGGCATAGATAGCGACGACGAAGGAGGGGATCGAGATGGTGCCCACCGAGAGCACCCCCGTCAGCCGGTCGATCCAGGTATTGCGGCGGATGGCCGAATAGCAGCCGAGCGGAATGCCGATCAGGGCCGACCAGCCCAGGGCAACGCCGATCAGGGTGAGGGTATAGGGCAGGTTCTCGAGGATGATGGTGCCGATGGTCCGCTGGGTTACGGGATCCGTGCCGAGATCGCCCGTCGCCGCATGGCCGAGGAAAATCCCGAGCTGGACCACCACCGGCTTGTCCAAGCCCATCTCATGATTGAGCCGGTCGCGCATCTCCTGGGTCGCGCGCGAGCCCAGCATGATGGTCGCCATATCGCCCGGGATCATGCGGATGGCGCCGAAGAGCAGGCACATCGAGGTGACGCAGATCAGGAGGGCAAGCCCGATCCGCTGCAGCGTATAGATCAGCATGCGGACCTCATTCCCTCTCCCGCTTCAAAGCGCGGGAGAGGGTGAGACTGAGGCAAAGAGAGCACGCTTCGCTGGGTCAGGCCTTCGTGAACAATTCGACCCGCATTTCGCCGCCGGACTCGAAGGCGGGATCCACCTCGTTGACGCTGGCGTAGGACCAGGGATCGAAGGTCAGCCAGGCATAGGCGCCGGTGTCCTCCATGATCTCCTGCATGCGCAGATAGATCGCATTGCGCTTGGTCTTGTCCGTCTCCGCCAGACCCTGGGTCCAGAGCGTCTCGAATTCCGGGGTCGACCAGCGCTCCCAATTCCAGACGCCGACCTGGTCCTTCTTGAACCACTGGATGGCGTCGGCCGGATCCGGCGAGCAGCGGTAGCGCATGATCCAGAGCTCCAGGGTCTTCCACTGGGTCCCCTTGGATTCCAGACCGAGATTCCAATAGGGCCCGGAATCCGTCGGCACGACTTTCACGTTGAGGCCCACATCGGCGAGGTTGGCCTGGATGATCTGGGCCGCGGCCACCTGCTCGGGCTCCGAGTTCAGGGCGACCAGCGTCAGATCGAGATTGGAGACGCCGGCCTGCTTCAGCAGGTCCTTCGCCTCGTCGGGCTTGTAGGAGAATTTGGAGGCGTCGCGATGGCCGAGAATGCCGAGGGGAACCACGCCATGGGCCTTCGGGGATTCGCCGGCATAGGCCCCTTCGATGACGGAATCGGTGTCGATGGCCCGCTGGATCGCCTGGCGGATGCGGATGTCGCTCAGCTTTGGATTCTGGGTGTTCATCCCCATCCAGGTATAGAGCGGCCCCGGCAAAGTGATGAGCTTGCCGCCGGCGGGCGGCGACTTCTTGTAGCGGGCGGCGGTATCGAGCGGGATATGCGTGACCTGGACCTCATGGGCCTCGAAGCCCAGCTCGGCCGCCTTTTCGTCCTCGATATCGACCAGGATGATATCGGGGAAGACCACCTTGGTGCCCTTCCAGTCCGGATTGGCCTTCAGCACCGCCCTCTGCTTCGGCGTCCAGGAGACCATGGTGTAGGGCCCGAGCTGGGCGGGAAGCTGCGTCGTGAACTTCTGGTCCTTCAGCTTCAGCATCGCCGCCTTGGGCAGGATCGAGCCCGATTCCGAGGCGACACCCATGAGGAAGGTGCCGTCGAAGGGCGACTTGAGGACGATGACGCCGCTGTACTTGTCCTTCACCTCGACATGATCGAGGGTCGGCCAGCGCGCACTCCAGTCGGTCTTCAGCATGCGCTCGAAGGAGTATTTGACGTCGTCGGTGGTGAGCTCGCCCAGATTGTCGCTCCACATCTGGCCCTGCTTCAGGGTGAAGGAGATGTGGGTCGGGTCGTCCTGGGTGACCTTCTCGACATAGTCGGAGGGCTTCCAGCCCCATTCGCCATTGTCACCCTTCACCGGCACCGCCAGGCGCGGCATGCAGGCATAGAGGATGGTGGTCTCGGCGCCGCCGATCATATAGCCGGGGTCGAGGATCTGGATGTCCGCGCCCATGCGGACCTTGAGGACGCCCTCGTCGGCGGCCAGCACTTGGCTGGGCCTGATGCCCAGAGCGGCGATCGTCGCCATGGCCGCCGCACTCTGCAGCACGCCACGGCGGGTTACTTCTAGCTTGCTCATCTCTCTCTCCCTGGTTTGCTAGGTTTCTCGATTTCAGCAACCTGCGCCCCTGTAGGCGCGCCCGGTTCCCGGGATTTTCGCTCGTTCCATCATCTATCGCAACTTAAGGGGCCCGGCCAGACCCTGCCGGCCTGCCCGACCATCACCTGTTCGCGAGGCGCCGGCCCAGCGGTCGTCCGGATCGGACGCCCCGGCTGCGACACACCCCGGAAACTTGCAGCTTTGTCCCCCGCGACGCAAGCGC
>DATHQQ010000282.1:0-2012 GCA_035482595.1 Verrucomicrobiia bacterium | reverse complement strand
CGCCCTTCTGATTGGCGATGGCCAAGATGCGGGCGCTGGAGTCGGAAGCCGCGTTCACCTGGCTAAACCTTTGATCCTCAATATGATTCCCGATGGGTCGGCCGGGTTGCTTAGGCGCTCGACGGCCATTGTCCATGTTTGCTTCGCGAGGGTCAATTCATCCTCCACCCGCCGGCCCTTGGGGAAGAGGCAAATGCCGTCCGGTTTCAGAAAGGGCGCCGCATAGGCCAGGAGCTTGGGCAGTTCGGCCAAGGCCCGGGCGGTCACGACATCGGCCAGGATGGTGGGTGCGGCCTCGATCCGGGTCCGATGGACCGTCGCGCGGCCCGGTGCGAAGAGCCGGGCGCCCTCGGAGAGGAAAGCGCATTTCCGGGCATCGGATTCCACGAGATGGACCTCCGGCGCCCCCATGATCGCCAGCACCAGCCCGGGAAAGCCCGCCCCGCTGCCGAGATCGACCAGAACCCGCGCCGTGGCCGGGATCAGGGGAAAGAGAGCGGCCGAATCCAGCATGTGCCGGCGCCAGAGATCGGGGAGGCTGTCCGGTGCTACGAGGTTGATGGCCTTCTGCCATTTGACCAGCAGAGCCGCATAGCCCTCCAACAGCGCCAATGTTTCACGTGAAACACCCGTCGCCGCGGCGAAGGCGGCGGCGGTGTAGGGAAGCTTTGGGGGCGCGGGCGCCGCGGGGGTCGCCGTCAGGCGGAGAGGGCCTGCCCCTGCCCGCTTTCCCCCGCCGCGCCGACAGGCGCCCGTCGACGCACATGGCGCAGCAGGGCCATCAGCGCCGCCGGGGTCATGCCGGGGATACGCCCCGCCTGGCCCAGGGTCGCGGGACGGATGGCGACCAGCTTGGCTCGGCATTCGGCCGACAGCGCGCCGATGGCGCCATAGTCGAGCTCGGCCGGCAGATCCAGGGCCTCGTCCCGGCGGAAGGCCAGGATGTCGGCCTCCTGCCGGTCGAGATAGCCGGCGTAGCGGCCTTCGATCTCGAGCTGCTCGGCGATGGCCGGGGAAAGATCGGCCAGCTCGGGCCATAGACGCGAGAGCTCGCCCAGCCCCATATCCGGCCGGCCGAGAAGCTCGAAGGCCGTGCGGCGGACCCCGTCCTGGGCGATGGCCAGGCCGGACGCGCGGATCTGGCTCGGGCTGGCGTTGAGGGCAGCCAGTCGCACTCGGGCTTCGGCCAAAGCCGCGGTCTTGGCCGCAAAGGCCTGGCGGCGGGCGGCACCGATGCAGCCCCAACTCTCGCCCCGCAAGGTGAGCCGCTGATCGGCATTGTCGGCCCGGAGCGAAAGCCGGAATTCCGCCCGGGAGGTGAACATGCGATAGGGCTCGTCGGCCCCGCGGGTGACCAGGTCGTCGATCATGACCCCGATATAGGCCTCGGCCCGGTCCAGGACCGCCCCGGCCCCAGCGGCGTTCAGCCCGGCCATCAGCCCTTGCGCGGCGGCCTCCTCATAGCCGGTGGTGCCGTTGATCTGGCCGGCGAGATAGAGGCCGGGAAGCCGCCGGGTCTCAAGGGTCGGCTCCAGCTCGCGAGCGTCGACGCAGTCGTATTCGATGGCATAGCCCGGCCGGAACATGACCGCCCGCTCCAGCCCGGGGATCGTCGCAAGCAGGGCCTGCTGGACCTCCCGGGGCAGCGAGGTCGAGATGCCGTTGGGATAGACCGTCGGATCGTCGAGCCCCTCGGGCTCCAGGAAGATCTGGTGGCGCGTCTTGTCGGCGAAGCGGACTACCTTGTCCTCGATGGAGGGGCAATAGCGCGGGCCCCGGCTCTCGATCTGGCCGGAATACATGGGCGAGAGATGCAGATTACGCCGGATCAGCTCATGCCCCGCCGCCGTGGTGGCGGTGATATGACAGTCGATTTGGGGCACCTCGATCCGCGAGGTCAGATAGGACATGGGCTCGGGCGGGCAATCGCCGGGCTGGCGCTCCAGCGCCCCCCAATCGATGGTCCGCCCGTCGAGCCGTGGCGGGGTCCCGGTCTTGAGCCGCCCCAGAGC
>DATHQQ010000281.1:0-5826 GCA_035482595.1 Verrucomicrobiia bacterium | reverse complement strand
ATCCTGCTGGCCGACTGGCTGCTGGGCCGGCCGCTGCTCCGGATCGCCCGCGAGCTGCGCCATATCGAGGGCTTCCGTCTCGACCGAATCAGTCGCGTGTCCTCGCCCTTGCGGGAGCTGGACGATCTCTCCGCGGCGATGATGCAGATGGCCCAGGGCCTGACCTCCTTCCAGAAGTACCTGCCGACGGAGCTGGTGCGCACCCTGGTCTCCCAGGGCATCGAGGCCAAGCCCGGCGGCCAGCAGCAGACCCTGACCGTGCTCTTCGCCGATCTCGCCGGCTTCACCTCGCTCTCCGAGCGGCTGGGGGCGGAGGTCGTGCCGGTGCTGACCCGCTATCTCAGCAGCGCCTCGGATGCGATCGCGCGGGAGAGCGGCACCATCGACAAGTTCATCGGCGATGCGGTGATGGCCTTCTGGGGCGCGCCCAAGACCATCGAGCATCATGCCGAAGCCGCCTGCCGTGCCGCGCTCGCCTGCCGCGAGGCCCTGGCCCAGATCCGCGTCCCGGAGGCGGAAGGCCGGACCAGCGCCCTGCATCTGCGCATCGGCATCAATACCGGCGCCATGCTGGTGGGCAATATCGGGTCGGAGGAGCGGCTGAACTACACCGTGATCGGCGATGCGGTGAATCTCGCCAGCCGGCTCGAGGCGGTCAACAAGGTCTATGGCACTGAGATCATTATCGGCGAGGCGACCCGTCGCGCCGCGGGCGCCGCGATCCGGGTCCGTGAGCTGGATACCGTTGCGGTCTATGGCAGGATCGGGGCGACGGCGATCTTCGAGCTTCTCGCCATGGCCGAGGCGATCGGCGCCGAGGCCGATCCCTGGATCGCCCGCTATGAGGCCGGGCTCGCCGCCTACCGCGGGCGGCGTTGGGCCGAGGCGATCGCCGCATTCGAGGCAGTGATCGCCGCCCGACCTGGCGGCGACGCACCGGCGGCTATGCTGCTGGCGCGCTGCCGCCCGTTCCTGACCGAGCCGCCGCCCGCGGAGTGGGCCGCCGTCACGGTGATGGGAGCGAAATAGCGACGCCAGCCCGCCGCTGCAGACGCGGCGGACCTTATAAGATGACGAATCGGATCGCCCGCAAGACTTCGAAATAGCTCGCATTCTGGAAGCTCACGGTCTGCGGCCCGGTCTTGGTCATGCCCGGATACCAGGAGGCGCGATAGGCTTCCACGGGATTGTCATAGGTGATCTCAAGGGCGAATTTCTCCGGCAGCGCCAATCTGCAGGATGCGAGGTTGCCCCCGAGCGCTGCGCGCACGCCCTCCTGAATCAGCTTCTGCGCCCGGCGCGGCGCGATGCTCACGGTCGACGGGCCGATGCCCTGGCTGACGGGCACGGCGGTGATTCCGGGGATGAGGGCCTTGGCATCGGCGCAGATCCCCTCGTCCCCGGAGACGAAGACGACCGGCACCTTGAACATCGCCGCGGCGAGGCTGTGCATGAAAAGCTCCGAGGCCGTCTCGCCGTTGATCGCCAGGCGGCTGACTTTGAGCGACAGGGTATGGGCCAGGGGATTGCCGTCGCTGCCGGCCTTGGAGTGGTAACCCAGGAACATCAGCGCATCGAAGCTCTCGTCGAGCTCCTGCACCATGCAGAGGGGATGGCCGCTCCAGCCGCGGATCAGCCGGGCGCAGTCGGGCAGGCGCTGGGCGATGATGTTGCGGCCGCTGCCGTGGGCATCCTTGATCAGGATCTCGCTGGCGCCGGCAGCCATGGCGCCTTCGCAGGCGGCGACAACCTCGGCGGTCATTTCCTCGCGGAATTCCATGTAAGTGGGATGCTCCTTGCGCGCCTCCTCCCAATTCGTGATCCCGGCCACACCTTCGATGTCGGCGCTGATATAGACTTTCATGAATGGATTCCGTGAGGAGGGTGAGGGAGGAGTCGGCGCGGCAGACTACGATCCCGGACAGGGGATCGGCAATGGTTGCCGCCGCGACGGTTGGGAGAGCCGGCGCGCGACCGAGCCCCACCGGACTACTTCTTCAAATGCTCCTGCAGGCGCGGCATCAGCTCGGCGAGGTTGCAGGGGCGGAAGCGGATGTCGAGCTGCCAGCGCAGGATATCCTCCCAGCCGTCGCGGCAGGCGCCGGGGGAGCCGGGGAGGGCGAAGAGATAGGTGCCGCCGGCCACGCCCCCCACGGCCCGGCTCTGCATGGTGGAGGTGCCGATCTTCTGGAAGCTCAGCCACCGGAAGAGCTCGCCGAATCCGTCGATCTTCTTCTCGAACAGCGCCTCGAAGGCCTCGGGCGTAATGTCCCGGCCGGTGACGCCGGTGCCGCCCGTGGAAATCACCACCTCGATCCGCGGATCGGCGATCCAGGTCTTGAGCTTCCCGGTGATGGCGGCGCGGTCGTCCTTGACGATGGCGCGGTCGGCCAGCTTATGGCCGTCCCGGGCGATCAGCTCGACGAGCGTGCGGCCGGAGGTGTCATCGGCCTCGCCGCGCGTGTCCGAGACGGTCAGGACCGCTATACGGACCGGCTGAAAGCTCCGACTCTCGTCAATTCGGCTCGCCACCGGGCACCCCGTCGTTGAAGAGGCCGCCCCCTGTGGTGGTATCGCCCCCGGCGGCGGCAAAGCCATCCTGGGCTTGATAGACCGGCCAGCCGCCGGCGGCAACCCGATCGAGGCTGGGCGTATCCTGGCCCAGACGGTCCTGATAGATCCAGTAATTGGCCATCACCCGCTCGACGAAATTCCGCGTCTCCCGGTTCGGCAGGCTCTCCAGGAAGAGCAGCGGATCGGCATAGGAATAGCTATTGCGCCATTTCAGCAGGCTGCCGGGCCCGGCGTTGTAGGCGACCATCGTCAGGATCAGATCGCCATTGATGGCGGGATCGGCCATCAGGCGGTGCAGATATTTCTGCCCCAAAGCGAGATTGGCGGCGGGCTCGTGGAGATCCGAGGGGCGCCCGCCCAAAGCCCGCGCCGTGCTCGGCATGATCTGCATCAGCCCCGCCGCACCGGCACTGCTCCGGGCCCTGACGTTGAAGCCCGACTCCTGGCGCGCCAGGGCAAAGAGGAGGGCCTTGTCCATGGTAAAGCCCCCTTTGGGGGCCCAATGGACCAGGGGGTAGAGGTCGGTGTCGGCTCGGACATTGTCGCGCTGCTCGGCCATGACGCCGAGCCCAAGGGAGATGGAAGGAAGCTGGAAGGATTGCGCGATGCCCAGCAGGCCGGCGGCGAGATCGGGATTGGCGCCCTGCAACAGGCTGCGCATCTCGTCCTCGGCCAGGTCCATCTCGCCGATCTGCAGCAGGGCCAGCACGCGCTGGCCGCCGCCATTGGCGGCCACGGCCCTGACTCCCGTCGGGGTCAGGGGCTTCATCGACCAGTCGAAGCTGGAATCCAGCCCCAGCGCGGCACGGGCGAGCTGGCCGTAGAAGGTACGCGGATATTGCGCCGCCACCTTGAGCCAGGTGCTGACCTTGTCCGGCTCGCGGTTCTTCAGATGGGCCCGGGCCGCCCAATAGGCGGCGGTGGCCTTGTCCCAGGCACTGTCCTGGGCTGCCTGGGCCAGGCTCTCGAAGGCGGCGGCGGCCCCACCCAGGTCATGCTTGCGCCAGCGGGCGAGGCCCGTGCGCCAGCGCGCATCGCCGGTGATGGAGCTGTCGTCCGTGGTCCCGGACTGAAAGAGATCGACCTGGGGGCGCTGCGGCGCCTGGGTACCAGCCGGCCGGCGTTTCAGGGCCAGCGCATAGATCCGCGGGGCCTCCGGGTGGTCGGCATAGAGCTGGAGCCAGCCGGCGAGCTCGGGATAGCTCGTCGGGTAGCTGGAGGAGAGATAGCGCTGGGCCATGACATGGCCCAGAAGGCGATGGTCGTTTACCCAGCCGAGGACGGCTTCGGCCTCGCGGAACTGGCCGGCCTTCTGCAGGTCGAAGATCTGGCGGTAGCGGTCGGCATCGGCGAGGCCGAGGGGCTGGGGGAGGACGATGGTGCTGGCGCCCTGGTCGGGCAGCGGCGAGAGGGAGGCCGTCTCTGCCCCCCTGGCGGCGCCCAGCTCATTGGGGCGAAGCGTGGGCACGGAAGTCCGCTGTTGGGCGACAGCGATCGCAGGGGCGAGGCTTATGCCTGCCGCGACCAGAAGTGAAGCCAAATTCCCTGCCCGCCCCCAGCCCGGCCGGAGGCCTTTCATCAATTTTCCAATCATGATTGGGCCTACTTACGGGGAAAGCCGCGAGGCGGTCAACCCCATTTGTATGACAAGCCCTACCACCGATGGGAGTAAAATCTCCTTGACATACTATGTATTGATAATCCCCAGGGAACCCAGTTTTTGACGCAATGTTAACAAGTCTCGCCAGGCGGCTCGCTTCTGCGCGGGCGAGCGCAGCAGGAAGGCGGGATGGAAGATCGGAAATGTCGGAATTGGCTGTGCCAGGCCCGGGCTCTGATAGTCGAACCAGCGGCCGTGGAGCTTGGTGATGCCGTCACGGCGATGGAGCAGGGCCTCGGTTGCTGGCCCGCCCACCGGCACCAGCACCGCGGGCGACACCAGCTCGATATGGCGGATGACGAAGGGGATGCAGGCGCCGACCTCGTCCGAGGTCGGCGTGCGATTGCCGGGAGGCCGCCAGAACAGGATGTTGGTGATGTAGAAGCTGGTCCGGTCGAGGCCGATCCAGGCGACCATCCGGTCGAGCAGCTGCCCGCTCACGCCGACGAAGGGTTTGCCGGCCCGGTCCTCATCGGCCCCCGGCGCCTCGCCCACGAACATGACCCGGGCGGCGGGGTTGCCATCGGCGAAAACGAGATTGGTCGCCGTCTTCTTGAGGGCGCAGCCGTCGAAGGCCGCCAACGCCTCCACCAGTTCCTCCAGGCTCTGGGCTGCCGCCGCCAGCTCCCGTGCCCCGACGGCGGCAGGGTTGATGGTGCCGGGCCCGATGGCGCCGGGTTTCACGACGGCCGGTGTGACAAGAGGGTGTGCGCCCCTGGGCGTGGCCGGCGCGCGGGAGGCAGGGCTGTCGGGCTTGGCTGCCGCCGGCGGCGCGGGCCGGGGTGCGGCGAAGCCGCCGGTGCCGATGGGTGGCGCCGCTTCCGACAGCATCGGCCGGGCCGGCGGGGGTGGGGCGGTCTGAAAGCGATCGACGGGGCTATCGAGGATCGCCTCATCGGCACCGGCGGCCACCTGCCAGGCGAGGAGCGCCGCCAGCTCGCGGGGATCGGCGGGGAGATTGGAGTCGGAAGCGGTCATGCGCAGAGAATGTAGCGCCTAGACGCCGCCGCCGCGATATCCGCCGTCGCCGCTGAACGGGCTTGTGAAAGCCAAGGACGCTGCGATAGATCATGCCGCCGGTTGCGGAATCGCTGGCGGCGGCGGGGGTCAAAGACGGGAAGGGCGCCATGGAACGGGAATCGATGAGCTATGACGTGGTGATCGTCGGCGGCGGCCCCTCCGGCCTGTCGGCGGCGATCCGCCTGAAGCAGCTCGCCGCCGCCGCGGGGCGCGAGACCTCGGTCTGTGTCATCGAGAAGGGAGCCGAGATCGGCGCACATATCCTCTCCGGCGCGGTCTTCGAGCCGATTGCCCTCAATGAGCTGATCCCCGACTGGCGGGAGAAGGGGGCACCCCTCAATACACCGGCGGTCGACGACAATTTCCTGCTGCTGACGAAGAAGCATGCCCTCCGCCTGCCGACCCCGCCCCAGATGCACAACAAGGGCAATTACGTCATCAGCCTGGGCAATCTCTGCCGCTGGCTGGCCCAGCAGGCCGAGGGGCTGGGGGTGGAGATCTATCCGGGCTTCGCCGCAGCCGAGGTTCTCTATGACGATTCCGGCCGGGTGAAGGGTGTGGCCACCGGCAAT
>DATHQQ010000280.1:0-12320 GCA_035482595.1 Verrucomicrobiia bacterium | reverse complement strand
CGCCATCCAAGGGGTGCTGCTGCTGAACGCCTTCATCATGGTCTACCCGCTTTTCGTGATGCTGATCTCGTCCTTCGAGACGAATGCCGAGATTTTCACCTCGCCCTTCGCGCTGCCGCACAGCTTCTCCCTGGCCAACGCCCAGAAGGTCTGGACGGATACGAATTTCGTCCGCTATCTCGCGAATTCCATCGGTGTCACCGCCGCCTCGATCGTCCTGATCGTGATCTTCGCCACCATGGCCGCCTATGCCATCGCCCGCTACGAATTCCGCGGCAATGCGCTGATGCTGATGTTCTTCCTCAGCGGCATGACGGTACCCCTCAAGCTCGCCATCATCCCGCTGTTCATCCAGCTCGACACGCTGCATCTCATCGACAGCTATGCCGGGCTCGTGCTGGTCTATGTGGCGATGGGTATTCCCTCCGCCGTCTTCATCATGACGGGCTTCCTGCGCTCCCTGCCCCGCGAGCTGGAGGAAGCCCCGCGCATCGACGGTGCCAGCGAGTGGCAGGTCATGATGCTGGTGATGCTGCCGCTGGCCCGACCGGCGATGGTAATCGTGGCGATCCAGAACGCGGTGCCGATCTGGAACGACTTCTTCTTCCCCTTGATCCTGATCACCTCGGACAGTCTGAAGACCCTGCCCCAGGGGCTGACCGTGTTCATGGGCGAGTTCACCACCAATTGGGGCGTGCTCTTCACCGGCCTGTCCCTGGCCGCTTTGCCGATCACATTGGTCTATATCGCCTTGTCCCGGCATTTCATCGCCGGCATCACCCAAGGGGCGGTGAAGTAGCCCTTCCCTAGGCGACCTCGCGGCGGTGGGCGACGAACCAGTCGTAGCTCTGCTTGAGGCCGCTCTCCAGGCTCGTGCTCGCCCGCCAACCCAGCACCGCCAGCCGCGAGACGTCCAGGAGCTTGCGCGGCGTGCCGTCGGGCTTGCTGCGGTCATAGACGAAGCCGCCGCGATAGCCCGCGACCTGGGCGATGGTCTCGGCCAGCTCGCGAATCGTGAGGTCGACTCCCGTGCCGATATTCACATGGTCGTTGCCGTTGTAGTGCTTCAGCAGAAAGACGCAGGCATCGGCCATATCCTCGACATAGAGGAACTCGCGCTTGGGCGTGCCCGATCCCCAGATCTCGACCTGCGGGGCCCCCTTCGCCCGGGCCTCGTCGATCTTGCGAATGAGGGCCGGGACCACATGGCTGGACGCCAGGTCGAAGTTGTCGCCCGGGCCATAGAGATTGGTCGGCATGGCGGAGATGAAATTCGCGCCATGCTGCTTGCGATAGGCCTGGCAGAGCTTGATGCCGGCGATCTTGGCGATGGCATACCACTCATTCGTCGGCTCGAGCGGGCCGGTCAGGAGCGCGTCCTCGTTCATCGGCTGCGGGGCCAATTTGGGATAGATGCAGGAAGATCCGAGGAACAGCAGCTTCGCCACACCCAGCTGATGGGCGGCGTGGATCAGATTGGCCTCGATGGCGAGGTTGTCGTAGATGAAGTCCGCCGGCCGGCTCGAATTGGCGAGGATGCCGCCGACGGTCGCCGCCGCGACGATGACGACATCGGGGCGCTGGGCCTGCATCCAGTCCTCGGTCGGCTGCTGGCGGCGCAGATCGACCTGGCCGCGGCCCACGGTCAGGACCTCGCAGCCCTCGCCCGCCAGGCGCCGCACGATGGCGCCGCCCACCATGCCGCGATGGCCGGCGACGAAGACCCGCCGCCCCTTCAGCGCGAAGAGGTCATCGGCTATGGCGGCTGCGCTCATGCTCCTCTCTCACCACCTGCAGATCGGATGCGACCATCTCGGACACCAGCTCGCGGAAGCTTACCTTGTGCTTCCAGCCGAGCTTGGCCTTGGCCTTGGCCGGATCGCCGTGAAGATAATCCACTTCCGTCGGCCGGAAATAGCGCGGATCGATCGAGACCAGGATTTGCCCGTTCTTGGCGTCCACGCCGTGCTCTTGCGTGCCCGCGCCCTGCCAGGCGATCTGCCGGCCCGTCTCGGCGAAGGCGAGCTCGACGAACTCGCGCACCGTATGGGTCTCGCCGGTCGCGATCACGTAATCGTCGGGCTTGTCCTGCTGCATCATCATCCACATCGCCTCGACATAGTCGCGCGCGTGGCCCCAGTCGCGCTTGGAATCCAGATTGCCGAGATAGAGGCGTGATTGATAGCCATGATGGATCGAGGCGACCGCCCGGCTGATCTTGCGGGTGACGAAGGTCTCGCCCCGGTTCGGGCTCTCATGGTTGAAGAGGATGCCGTTCGAGGCATGCATGGCATAAGCCTCGCGATAGTTCACCGTGATCCAATAACCGTAGAGCTTGGCCGCTGCATAGGGGCTGCGAGGCTGGAAGGGCGTCACCTCGTTCTGGGGCGGCTTGGCATTGCCATAGAGCTCGGAGGTCGAGGCCTGATAGAAGCGGGTTGAGCGCTCGAGCTTCAGGATCCGGATCGCCTCCAGCAGCCGCAACGTGCCCAGGGCATCGGCATTGGCCGTGTACTCCGGGGTTTCGAAGCTCACCGCCACATGGCTCTGAGCCGCCAGATTGTAGATCTCGGTCGGCTGCGTCTCCTGCACCAGGCGGATCAGATTGGTGGCGTCGGTCAGGTCGCCGTGATGCAGGAAGAAGCGCACCCCGCTCTCGTGGCTGTCGACATAGAGGTGGTCGACGCGGCCCGTATTGAAGGAGGAGGACCGGCGCTTCACGCCGTGGACGACATAGCCTTTGGAGATGAGCAGAGCGGCCAGATAGGCGCCGTCCTGTCCGGTGACGCCGGTGATGAGTGCGACTTTGTCCGCCATGATTCGGCCGGTTCATCCTTTGCTGATACTTCTCCCGAGGCGCCGCCTGCTGGCCGCCAGCGGAGCGGGAGGGCGACCGTATAGCCCATTTCCCCGGCGGGTGGAAGCAAGGCCTCCAAGCTCCTATACTGATCACAGAATTCCAATATCGGGGGGTTGTTCATGGCGGCGGAGGAGGACAAGGGCACGGAAAAGAACCGGAAGCCGGAGGAGGTGCCGGCCGCCCCCGTTGCCCCCGTCATCGCACCTGCCGCGGCCCCGGGCTGGGTGGTGCCGCCGAACCTCCGCCGCGCCCCGCTGGTGCCGGGCGTCGCTCCGGCACCGCGGTCGGCGGTCGCTCCGGCCCCGAGACCCCCCGCCGCCCCGCCCCCGGCCCCGCCGCCCGCGGCCGCTCCTGTGGCCGACACCCCGCCGGCACCGCGGATCGAGGCGCCCACGGCCGATCATGCCCTCTCCGAACCGCATCTGGACCGGATCGAGCCCCCCGCCCTCGACGAAGGCGTTCGGGCTTCCGAGAGCATTGAGCCCCAGCTCGGTCCGGTGCCCGTCCCGCCCAAGCCCAAACGCTGGTCGAAGCTGCCGCCACCCCTGATGGCCCGGACAACCGATCGCGTCATCGACGAGGGCGAGAAGCCCCGCCGTTATGGCGCCTGGATCGTCCTGGGGGTGCTGATTCTCCTCGGGGCCGGCGGCTTCTGGCTCTGGCGCCAGGGCCGCCTCGATCCGATTCTGACGCCGGCCCATAACCTGATCGCCAAGATCGAATCCTACTTTCCGGGTACCGAGCCCGAGACGACCACGCCCACTGCCTCGACCTCCAGCGGCACGGCGACCTCTGGCACCACGGCCTCCAGCGGCACGACCTCGACCGCGGCGGCGCCCGCCGCGGCGCCGGGGGATGCCGCCATGGTCCAGGAGATCAAACAGCTCCTGGTCAAGCTCGATCTCTCGCCCGGCCCCATCGACGGCAATCTCGACCAGGCGACCCAGGAAGCCATCCGCAGCTACCAGGCAATGGCCGGGGAGCCTGTCGACGGCCAGCCGAGCCAAGCCCTGCTCCAGGATCTGCGCGCCGTGGTCGCCGATCAGAAGCCGGCGGGGTAGCTTCCCGTCTTCAGGCCTGGACCAACAGCGGGACCTTGCAGGACATCACGACCTTCTCCGTCGCTCGCCCCAGGCCCAGCATCGCCGTGATCTTGCTTTCCCCGAAGGCGCCCATGACCAGGAGATCGGCGCCGGCGTTCCTGGCCGCCTCCAGCATCGAGCGGCCGCGGGCGCGCGCCGTCAGCTTGTCGGTCCTGAAGGTGCTGGACTCGCATTTGATCCCGTAGCAGTCGAGATAACGGGCCAGCGCCGAGGGATCGGCATGGGGATTGTCCGCGCTGGACAGGATGGTGGTCTTCTTGGCGATGCGCAGGAGCGGAACCGCCGAGCGGATCGCCCGGGCCGAGGGAAGCGAGGCGTTCCACACCACCGCCGGCGTCTCGGCCACCGTCGCCATCGCTGCCGGCGGCGTGATCATGACCGGAGTGCCGGTGCCGAAGACCGCGGTATTGAAGTCCGCCACCTTCGATCCTTCGCGCTCGGTCAGGCGCTCGACCACCGTGAGGTCGTGGAGCAGGCCGTTCTGGGTGATCATCTCCACCGAATCGATATCGGCCTCGGTATAGGAGATGAAGGAGAGACCGTCGCACATCTCGCGATAGGCGCGTTCGGCCTCGGGCGCCGCCTCCGTCTCGGTTTCGTAGAAGGCCCCGGGAATGCCGTCCGCCGGGGCGGGAATGAATTCCCGGGTCCGGCGGATGAAGACGACGCTGAGCCGGGCATTGAGCTTCCGGCAGAAGTCGATGGCAGAGGCGAGCGACGTCGTATCCGACGTGCTCCCATGCAGATGAATGACGACGCGGCGCATTGTTCCCCAGATCCCCCCTTGCTCGCGGCCGGCGGCGCGATGCCCGCCGCCCGATCGCTTCCCATACCCAAAACCCCGGGCGATAGGGCCCGGCGGGCCCCGGCTTGTCAATCTTTCTGCGGCGGGCTATTGGCCTTCGCCCCGCAGTCTTTCGCAAAGCTCCTCGATCAGCTTCAGGGTATCGAGCCGGTCATCCACCGACATCCGGCGGAAATCGACATCGATCCTCGCCCCCGGCCGGTGATGGCGCACGACGCTGGTCTCGGCGACATCCACGTCGAGGATGTCGAGGACGCGATAGGTGCGGACCGGCTGGCTGACGCCCTTGACCATGATCGGGGCCAGGGCCTCGGCATGGACCTCGTCCTTGACCAGGGAATAGGTCTCATGGGCCATGAGGATGCCACCGAGCTCGGCATGAGCCTGCAGCCGGGCGGCGAGATTCACCTCGCCCCCGATGATCGTGTAATCCATCCGGTCCTCGCTGCCGAAATTGCCCACGGTGCAGAAGCCGGTATTGATGCCGATGCGGAGCTGGAAGGGCTTCTCGGTCCCGACGTTCGTCCATTCGCCCTGCAGCTCCCGCATCCGGCGCTGCATGGCGATGCCCATCTTGACGCAGGCCAGCGCATCCTCGCGTACCCCGCGGGAGTCCGGATCGCCGAAGAAGGCGAGGATCGCATCGCCGATGTATTTGTCGATGGTGGCCCCGTAATCCAGCGCGATCTTCGCCATCTCCGTCAGATAGTGGTTCAGCAGTCCCGTCAGTTCCTCGGATTCGAGGCTGTCGGTCGTCTGGGTGAAATCGGCGATGTCGGAGAAGAAGATGGTCAGCTTCTTGCGCTTGGCCGAGATCTCCGCCGCCTGCTGGCCGGTGAAGATCGAATTGTAGATCTGAGGCGAGAGGTATTTGGCCAGCTTCCGCGACAACCCCTCGAGCTTGAGGTTGGTGCCCGCCAGCTGGTCCTCGACCGCCTCGGCATGCTCGAGCGTCCCGTCATAGAGGAGCTGCAGGTCCGAGAGTTCCTCCTTCAGGGTCTTGATCTCGGCCTCCGCGGCGATCAGGGCCGCCGGCTTTTGCTTGGCTTTGGCGCGGCGTTTGGCCTTGGGTCCGCTTGTCGCCTTCTTCATGGCTGCGTGCAATCCTGTTCTAATGAGCTAGATACTATCCCATTTCCGACCGGGCTAATGGGAGGCTCGACGGCCGCGCCTGCGAAAAGTAAGGAACCGACGGAGCGCTTCGCATTGAACGCGCAACTAAATTATCCTCTTGGGCTGTAATTTGCCACTAGCCAAGGGATGCTTGCGGTAAACGTTGAATTGCCTTACTTACTTCCCCTTAAGGAATAGGTCGCACGGGGCGGGGAAGGAACCAATGAGTGCCGCGGTCGATGGACCGTACGCGCCGACGCTGGAAGTTACGATCAGCACCGGCGCTTTTGATTCCAATTGGGCGAACTGTGAGCGGGTGGCCTCATACCTTGCCCGGGCGGTGAGCCACAACCGGCGGGATTCCCTGCTTCACTACAACTTGCTGTCCTCCGCTCTGAACGAGATCCTGGAGCTGGCCTTTCGCTCCCACGCGCCGGGCGCGGCGATTACCTGCAGCCTGCTGCGCAAGGAAGGCCTGGACCGCGTCGTGCTGAGCGTGCCGGGCAATGAGGAACTTTCAACCGCCTATCGCAAGATGGTGGGTGACGCCGGCCGTGACAATTCCGCCCAACGGCTGGCAAGCGAGATCCTGGCCGGCGCGCCGGCCAGCGCGGGGCTCAGCCTGATGGAGCTGGCCGCGAACTATAAGGCCGAGTTCCGCCTCGAGATATCCGATGATCGCCGCATCTCGCTGGTGACGGATCTGGCCCTTGAAGACGACGACCTCTAGAAGCGACGACCCGTAGACGAACCGGACAGGCAGAACAGGGACCGAGACGCGTGTCATTCACAATCTCCTTCGACGACAACAACCAGGAGCTGGTGATCAGCGGCGGCATGACGCCGCGCTGGGCGGAGGACCTGCATGATCTGAGGTCCCAGTTCATGGCGGCGCTGAAGGGCGTGCTGGGCCGGCTCTATGTCAACGTCAAGAACCTGCGCCGGCTCAACAATACGGGCTTCGTCGAAGTGGCGAAGCTGGTCCTCGATGCGGCCCGCCAGCGGCCCGATCTGCGCATTACAATCATCACCTCGAGCGCCTTCGGCTGGTCAACCCGGCGATTCGGTCTTCTCTATAATCTGGCGCCCAACATCACGGTCGAGGAATACGACAAGGACTTCTACCCCGGCCAGACGATGACGGAGGACGCGGGCTTCATTCCCATCCTGCGCAATCAGACCAGGATCACCTGGCGCCATGAGCGCAACATCCTGCCGCGCCACGGGCTGAAGCCGGGGCTCGAGGTCGCCGACATCTGCTGCGGGATCGGCGATTTCCCGGTACTGCTCTACAAGGAGTTCAAGCCCTCGCGTCTGGTGGCCATGGATCATTCCAAGCCAAGCCTCGCCTATGCCCGCAAGGTGGCGGAGGAATTCGGCATCCGCGACATCGAATTCACCTTCGGCGACGCGGCCGATATGCTGCTGGACGACAATCAGTTCGACTTCGTCACCTGCCGCCATTCGCTGCTGGTCTTCAACCGGCCCGAGCTGATCGTCAGGGAGCTGTTCCGGATCTGCAAGCCCGGTGGGCGTGTCTATATCACCAATGAGAAGAACTCCCATTGCCTGGGCGAGCCGCGGGGCGAGAGCATCCAGTGGTCCTATAACCAGGTGCCGGCCCTCTATACTCATTTCCAGATGGATATCGAGCTGGGGCCGAAGCAGCGCGGCCTGATGGCCGATGCGGGCTTCGACGATATCCGTATGGAATCCTTCATGGTCACCAACATGGACGGCGACCCCCAGGAATTCGCCGATGTGATCCGCAGCTGGGAACGGCTGTTCTGCGACAAGCTGGCCCGCCAGCGCGGCGACAGCGAGGAGTTCATCGCGAAGTTCCGCAAGGGGCTCCAGGATCACGCCGACGCGGCCCTCAACCCCAAGGGCTATGCCGGTTGGCCCATCTGGGTGGCCTCGGGACGGAAGCCCCTGTGAACGTCCAGACGGTCGAGCCGCTTCTGCCGGAAAGCGGGCGTCTCTCCCGGCCCTTCCGCGGGTTCCTGCCGCGCAGCTTCCGCACCAAGTTCATGCTCGTGGTGGGGCTGGCGGTGCTCTTCACGCTTTCCATCAGCGTGATGATCGCGCTCTGGACCATCGACCGCCTCGCCCGCGATGCCTCGCGCGAGGTGGAGCAGGGCCTGACCAACGCCAACCAGGAATATCTGCGCAACTACATCGATACCACCGCGTTACGCACCGAGGCGATGTTGGAGGGGGTCTTCGCGCAGGTCTCCTCGCTGGCCGGGTCCATGCAGACCCTGATCGACCGGCCGCAGACGATGACGGCGATCGGCAAGGCCGTCGCCGACGATCCCTATTTCGGCGACACCCTGCAATACGACAGCACGGGCAATTGGGCGCAGAACTCGAAGGGCGCGGCCTCGGTCCTCAGCGTCTGGGGCTATCTCCTTGGCCCCGACCACAAGCCGCTGCCCGAGGTCCAGCAGGAGATCGACAACACGTCGATCTTCGATCTCTTCAGCGTCAGCCTGATGGCGACCGGCGCCAGCAAGCTGCAGATGTACTACGTCGGCCCCAAGAGCGCGCCGATCCTGCGGACCACCCCCTATTCCGATCAGGCCCAGGCATTCGACAAGCTCTATCCCGGCCACAACAAGGCGAATTTCTGGGACTTCTTCTTTCCCGGTGTGATCGAGGGATGGCAGTCCTGGCTCAAGACGCCGGCATCGAAGCCGGTGCCAAGCGACATCACGGCGACCGAACCCTATGTCGATGCGACGACGGGCAATCTGATCGCGAGTTTCTTCCACCCGCTCTGGACCCAGGACCGGACCGATGTCGCCGGCATGGTCGCCGCCGACATCACTCTGGAGCAGCTGGCCGATCTGGTGAAGAGCGTCAAGGTCGCCAATACCGGCTTCGGCTTCCTCACCATGTCCAACGGCAATGTGCTGGCCGTCAACCCCGCGGGGGAGAAGGCGCTCGGCCTCAGCATCAACAAGGATGCGAGCAGCCAGGGCGTGACCGGCCTCAGCCGCAACCTCTCGAAGAGCACCCAGACGGCCATCGCCTCCCTGAAGCTGCCCTCGGACGGCAGCACGGAGATCGAGCGGCTGGTGCTGAAGGACGGCGACAGGGACCGCCCCTATATCATCGCGCTCCACCGCCTGACGCCGATCAATCTCTGGAACTCGCAGGGCAAGATCGTCGGCGAGAGCATGACGCTGGGCTTCGCCGTGCCGGAGGACGAGGTCTATGTCGCCCTGCATCAGGCCCAGACCGAAATCACCAATGCCGCACAGCGGATCCTGAAATGGGAGACGGTGAGCTCGGTGATCAGCCTGCTGCTGGTGCTGATCGCCGTCTTCGCCGTGTCACGCAAGATCACCTCCGGCCTGATCGCCCTCGCCAGCGCCGCCCGCCGGATGAAGGACAAGGACTACGGCACGAGGGTCGCCATCTCCTCCGGCGATGAGGTCGGCGAGGTCTGCGTCGCCTTCAACAGCATGGCCGACGAGATCCGGAACTATACGGAGAACCTCGAGCGCCTGGTCACCGACCGGACCCGAGAATTGGGCGAGGCGGTGAAGGAGATCAACCTGCTGAACGAGCGGCTCAAGGGCGAGAATACGCGCCTGGGTGCCGAGCTCGATGTCGCCCGCCAGGTGCAGATGATGGTGCTGCCCCGCGACGAGGAGCTGAACGCGGTGCGCCAGCTCGATATCGTGGCCCATATGAACCCCGCCGACGAGGTCGGCGGCGACTACTACGACATCCTGACCCAGGACGGGCGCGCGAAATTCGGCATCGGCGATGTGACCGGCCACGGCCTGGAAAGCGGCGTGCTGATGCTGATGGTGCAGTCCGTCGCCCGCGCGCTGTACGAATCCGGCGAGCTCGATTCAAAGCGCTTTCTGGAGATCCTCAACCGCACGATCTTCAAGAACGTCGCCCGCATGAAGTCCGGCAAGCATCTGACCCTTGCCTTCGTCGATTACGACCGCAACAAGATGACGATCACCGGGCAGCATGAGGAGGTCATCGTCATCCGCCGCGACGGCCATATCGAGCGCTTCGACACCGGCGATCTCGGTTTCCCCGTCGGGCTCGAGGACGATATCGCGCCCTTCATCGCCAGCCACGAGTTGCCCTTCGAAACGGGCGATGTGCTGGTTCTCCACACCGACGGCATCACCGAGGCGGCGAACGAGCAGGACGAGCTGTTCGGCATCGAGCGGCTGTGCGACAGCGCGCTGCGCCATAGCGCCGGGACGTCCGAGGAGATCAAGAACGGCATCATCCGCGACCTGATGGACCATGTTGGAACCCGCAAATTCGACGATGACATCACGCTCGTCGTCATCAAACATCAGTAGATCCATGACGACACATTTCGGGCATACCGAACTCGATGCGGGTTCCGAGGCGCCCCGGCTGCGCATCGTGCTGTCGGAGGGGCCGCTCGAGTTGCGCTGGACCCATTGCAGCCTGACCGCCGATTTCATCGCCGATCTCTTCGCCGGGCTTGCGCCCCGCGCCGAGATCGACGAGGCCGGCGCCCGCCACACCATCGGCTATCTCGCCAATGAGCTGCTGGAGAATGCGGTCAAGTTCCGCGCGCCCGGCGATATCGTCGTCGAGGCCGCTCTGGACGGGGCGGAGTTCACTCTCGTCATCTCGAACTATGCGACGGCCGAGATGGCGAACGGGCTCAAGGGGCTGATCGAGGAGATCACCAGCCGCGATCCCAGCGATTTGCTCATCGAGCGCATGGAGCGCAATGCCGAGGATCCGGATTCGACCGGCTCGGGGCTAGGCCTGCTGACCCTCGTCAACGATTATGGCGTGCGGCTCGGCTGGACCATCGAGCAGCAGGCCACCGGCGCATCGGTGCATATCCGCACGATCGCCAACGTCACGCTTTCCTGAACGAACGGGACGCATAAGATGGAAATCAAGACCGCCGAATACCGGGTGTGGTCCGAGGGCACCACGATCTTCTATGAAGGCACCATGCGTCTTTCCGGGACCGAGGCCTATGCCCCGATCCAGGAGATGATGGACAAGATGCTGGAGGCGAAGCCCGCCCTTATCATCCTCGATTTGCGCAATCTTGAATTTCTCAACAGCTCCGGCATCAATTTGCTGGCGAAGTTCACCATCAATGTCCGCAAGAACCCCGGCACCGGCCTCGAAGTGCGCGGCACGACCCGCATTCCCTGGCAGGGCAAGTCGCTGCAGAACCTGAAGAAGCTGCATTCCGCGGTGAATTTGATCATCGACTGATCGGGAGTTCTCCCGTCCGTCGCTTTCTCTTTCCGTTATCCCCGCGTAAGCGGGGATCCAGGGCCGCGGGTACCGTCACTTGCCCTGGATTCCCGCTTTCGCGGGAATGACGAGGTGAGGTTACGGGCGCGGGTCGCCGGCCTCACCCTCAGTCCATCGCCGCCACCGCACCGCCGGAAGCGATCGCCGTCGCCCGCACCCACCAATGGGGGGCGCCCACCTGCAAGGTGGCGGCGGCCGTTGCCGTCGCCCGGGGCGATTCGAACAGGCCGAAGCAGGTGGCGCCGCTGCCCGACATGCGAGCGAGCAGACAGCCGGGCGCATTGCCCAGCGCCGCCAGGATCTCGGCGATCTCCGGCAGCAGCTCGAGAGCGGCCTCCATCAGATCGTTACGGCGGTCGGCCAAAAGTGCCGCCAGCGCGCGCGCATCGGCCGGCGGGGCTCCGAAGCGCCCGGGCTCGGAGAACGATCGGCGATAGCGGCGGAAGACGTCGATCGTCGGCAGGGGCCGGCGCGGATTGACCAGCAGGAGATAGGCGCGGGGCAAGGCCGGGGCCGGCACCAGCTCTTCACCGATCCCGCCCACGAAGCTCGGGCCCTCGGCGAGGCAGACAGGGAGATCGGCGCCCAGAGCCACCGATTGCGCCGGCGTCGGCGCCGCCAGATCCCACAGCCGTGACAGGCCGACCAGGGCAGCGGCGGCATCGGCCGAGCCGCCGCCGATGCCCGCGGCGACGGGTAGATTCTTCACCAGATGCAAAGCGGCACCACGCTCGGCATCGAGAAGACGGGCCGCCTTGACTGTCAGATTGTCGGTGCTGCCCAGCGCCGGCGCGAAAGGCCCGTCGATCTCGAGACTGAGCGCCGCTGCCGGACTCAGATGCAGCTCATCCCCCAGCTCGGTGAAGCAGACGAGGCTGTCGAGCAAGTGATAGCCGTCGGGGCGCCGTCCGACGACATGGAGATAGAGATTGATCTTGGCCCTCGCCCGAAGGCGGAGGGATGGGCTGGCGGAAGGCTTGGCCGCCGCGCTCAGCCCCCGCTCCCCTTCGGATCGAGCCCATGCTGGAGCTTCGCCTCGATCGGGGCCACCCGGTCCGCATCCGGCTTGAAGGCGAGCGCGCGCTGCCACTGGAAGCGGGCCTCGTTGCGCCGCCCGAGCTTCCAATAGATATCGCCCAGATGGTCG
>DATHQQ010000279.1:0-2731 GCA_035482595.1 Verrucomicrobiia bacterium | reverse complement strand
CACGACGGAGATCGCCGCCGCCGCCGGCAGAGTGAGGTTCGGGTTCAGCTTCTTGATCGCCGGATCGTCCCACTTGGTGATCTTGGCCTGGAAGATGTCGGCCAGGGTCTGGCCGTCGAGCACCAGCTCGCCCGGCTTGATGCCTTCGAGATTGACGACCGGCACGACGCCGCCCATCACGGTCGGGAACTGGGTCAGGCCCGCCGCGTCGAGCTCTTCCGGCTTCAACGGCATGTCGCTGGCGCCGAAGGTCACGGTGTCGGCCTTGATCTGCTTGATGCCGCCGCCGGAGCCGATCGACTGATAGTTCAGGCCGATCCCGGTCTGGGTCTTGTAGGCACCCGCCCATTTGGCGTAGATCGGATAGGGGAAGGTCGCCCCGGCCCCCGAGATATCCGCGGCCTTCGCCTGTGTCCAGGCGAGCGCTGCAAAGAGCGCGATTGCAAGAATGCGTTTCATTTGAGTGTCTCTCCGGTTGCCTCGTGAGTTGGCCTTGAATTTATCGGCGCCGGGGATGCCCGGATTCTCCCGGCTGGCTCCCCGGGGCCGGACTCTAGGAAGGCTGGGAGGCAGCAATGTTTCAAATATATGAAATAAACATGACAGCAACCTGCGGATGTGCCGCCGTGGCGGCCCCAGCCTTTTGATATGACTGGCAAATTTACGAGGGCCCGGCTGGGGACAAAGGCGGTTTTGCGGGTTAAGATGCGCCCCGGTCGAGGGAGGTTCCATGGATACCGAGAGCCGCGAGAACGAGGCGCTGGGCCCACGCCTGGCGTGGAAACCGGCGGCCGCGCCCAGCCGGCAAGCCTTGGCCGGGCGCTATGGCCAGCTCGCGCCCGTCGATCCCGCCCGACACGCCCATGACCTGTTCGAGGCCTCCCACGGCGCCGGCGGCGACCCCGCGATCTGGAATTATCTGGGGTACGGCCCCTTCCCGGACGAGGCAGCCTTCGCGGCCTGGCTCGCCGAGCGCGCCGCCGCCACGGACCCCCTTTTCTTCGCCATCCTCGACGGGCCCACGGGACGCGCGCTGGGCATGGCGAGCTATCTCAGGATCGTGCCGGCCGACGGGGTGATCGAGGTCGGCCATATCTGGTTGGCCCCGGCCTTGCAGCGCACCCGCCTGGCCACCGAGGCGATCTTCCTCATGGCGCGCCATGCTTTCGAGACCCTGGGCAACCGGCGCTTCGAGTGGAAATGCAATGCGCTCAATGCGCCCTCGCGGCGGGCGGCGGTCCGCTTCGGCTTCACCTTCGAGGGGCTGTTCCGCCAGCATATGATCGTCAAGGGCCGCAATCGCGACACGGCCTGGTATGCCATGATCGACCGCGACTGGCCGGCGATCCGGCAGGCCTTCGAAGCCTGGCTCGATCCCGGCAATTTCGACGCCCAAGGCCGCCAGCATCGCCCGCTCGCCGCCCGCGACGCCGCCGGCCCCTCGCCGCTGACGGACCAATCCTGAATTAAATTTCCGTCATTTCACGGCTTGCGGTCGTTCCGTCGCACAACCGCAACAAACCCCTGCTTAGGTCTGCGCCCTATCAGCGCGAACAACGGGGGTTCTCATGTCCGATCCTTTCACGACGCGTCGCTCCATGCGCCGCCGCCTCGCCCGGGTTTCCGGCGCAGCCATGCTGGCGCTCGCCGGCCTCGGAGCAGCGGCTTTGCAGCCGGCCGCCGCTGCGCCGCGTTACGCCCATGTCCTGCTGATCAGCATCGACGGCATGCATGCCATCGATCTCGCGCGCTTCCTTGCCGATCATCCGGATTCCGCCCTCGCGGGGCTGGCGCAGCACGGCGTCGATTACAGCAATGCCGCCGCCGCCGTGCCGAACGATTCCTTTCCCGGGCTGCTTGCCCTCGTGACCGGCGGCACGCCGGCCGCGACGGGCGTCTACTACGACGACAGCTACGACAGGACCCTGTCGGCACCGGGCTCGAACTGTGCCGTCAAAGGCAGCGAGATCGTCTTCGACGAGACCATCGATATCGATCCGGACAAGGTCGACGGCGGCGGCGGCATCGATCCCAAGAAGCTGCCCCTCGATCCGGCCCATGGCTGCAAGCCCGTCTATCCGCATCAGTTTCTGCGCGTAAACACGATCTTCGAAGTCGTGAAGGCGGCGGGAAAGCGCACCGCCTGGGCCGACAAGCATCCGGCCTATGACCTGGTGAACGGACCCTCCGGCAAGGGCGTCGACGATCTCTACACGCCGGAGATCGCCGCCGGGGGCGCCGATGGGGAGCGGACCAAGGCCGAGGCAAATGACGACCTCAAAGTCGCGGCCCTCCTGAACGAGATCGCCGGCAAGGATCATGGCGGCGACAAGACCGTCGGCGTGCCGGTCCTGTTCGGAATGAATTTCCAGGCGGTGAGCGTCACCCAGAAGCAGGCCGGGGGCGGCTATCGCGACGGCCAGGGCAATCCCAGCGAAGCGCTCGGCGAGGCGATCGCCCATACCGACCAATCCATCGGCAAGCTCGTCGCCGCCCTGAGGGCCCATCATCTCGACGGCTCGACGCTGATCATCGTCAGCGCCAAGCATGGCCAGACGCCGATCGATCCGACCAAGCGGCTGATCGTCGACAAGAATATAATCCCCAATCTGATCGGTGGCGTCGCGAAGGATCTCGGGGCCCAGGTCACCCAGGATGCGGTCTCCCTGATCTGGCTCGCCGATCAGAGCCAGGCCGACAAGGCGGTCGCGGTGCTGGCCGCCAACCAGGG
>DATHQQ010000278.1:0-5756 GCA_035482595.1 Verrucomicrobiia bacterium | reverse complement strand
ATTTGCCGCAGCCCGATTCGCCCACGATCGCCAGCGTCATGCCACGCTTGGCGCTCATGTCGATATCGTTCAGCGCCTTGACGTCGTAGGAATCCCCGCCGCTGAAGATGCCGGGCGACTGCCGATAGAACTTGCTGAGATGATCGACAGTGAGGATCTCCTCCCGGTCTCGCTTCGCCGTCCCCGCCTCGAGCGATGCCTGTGGCCGCTGACGCGGCGGCAGCTCGGCATAGCGGATGCATTGCACACGATGGTGCTCGCTGCCGGGCATGGTGATGGTCGGGATCGGCGCCGTCGTGCAGCGCGGCGGATCCACGTAGGTGCAGCGCGAGGAGAAGATGCAGCCCGGCGGCCGGTTGAGGGTCGAGGGGACCTGGCCGGGGATCGGCGCCAGGGCGGCAGAGGTCTTGTTGCTGCCCAGCACCGGGATGCAGTTGAGCAGGCCCCGGGTATAGGGATGGCGCGGGTCACGGAAGACCTCGCCGATTGGCCCCTCCTCCACCAGCTCCCCGGCATACATGACCCCGATGCGGTCGCAGATGCGCACCACGGTGCCGAGATTATGGCTGATGAAGACGATGGAGGAATTGTGCTTCTCGCGCAGGCGGCGCACGAGATCGAGCACCGCCGCCTCCACGGTGACGTCGAGGCCGGTGGTGGGCTCGTCCATGAGGAGCAGCGAGGGCTCGGCCATCAGCGCCATGGCGATGACCACACGCTGTTGCTGCCCGCCGGAGAGCTGATGGGGGTATCGGTCGAAGACGCTCTCGGGGTCCGGCAGATTGACCTCGCCCAGCATGAACAGGGCGCGGGCGCGCGCCTCGGCCTCGCTCGCCTTCTGGTGGATGATGGGGACTTCCATCAGCTGCCGGCCGACGGGCATGACCGGATTCAGGCTCGACATGGGATCCTGATAGACCATCGCCATGCGTCCGCCGCGAAGCTGGCGCAGCTCGTCCGGCGTCATGCGGCTCATATCGCGGCCCTCGAAGAGGATCCGCCCGCCGGTGAGCCGCCCCACCCCGCTGAGATAGGCCATGATGGCGAAGGCGACCGTCGATTTGCCGCAGCCGGACTCGCCCACCAGACCCAGCGCCTCGCCCTGCTGGAGCTTGAAGGAAACGCCCGGCACGACATTCATCTCACCCGCCCGGGTGAAATAGGAGATGCGGGCGTTCTCGAGTTCGAGGACGGGCGTCGCGGCGTCAGGAGGCATCGATCAATCCCTCATGCTGATCTCGCGCAGGCCGTCGGCCAGCAGATTGAACCCGACGACCAGCGAGCTGATGGCCGCGCAGGGGAAGAGGGACATATGCGGGTCGGAGGACATCATCCCATAGGTGTCCTTCACCATCCCACCCCAATCGGGATCGGGCGGCGGCAGGCCGAGACCCAGAAATCCCAGGACGCCGATGGCGATGGTCGTATAGCCCATGCGCAGGCACGCATCGACGATCAGCGGCCCGCGGGCATTGGGCAGGATCTCCACCAGCATGATGTAGAAGGCGGATTCCCCCCGCATCTTGGCGGCGGCCACATAGTCGCGCTCGCGCAGCTCCAGGGTCAGGCCGCGGACGATGCGCGAGACCTGGGGCGAGGCGATGAAGGTAACCGCCACGATGATGTTGAAGGCCGAGGGGCCGAACTGGGAGATGATGATCAGATAGAGGATGATCACCGGAAAGGAGAGGATGATGTCCGAGATCCGGCTGATCACCACATCGACCCAGCCGCGGTAATAGCCGGCCAGCAACCCCATGGTGCAGCCAACCACATAAGCGCAGAAGGTGGCGATGGGACCCACCGTCAGCACGATCCGCGAGCCCCAGATGAGGCGCGAGAGGATGTCGCGGCCCTGGTTGTCCCGGCCCAGCCAGAAGGCAGCCGAGGGGCCCCAATTGCCGTAATCGTCCATGTAGTTCTCATTGGGGTCGTAGGGCGAGATCAGCGGCGCGAAGATCGCCACGGCGATCCAGAACAGCACCAGTCCGGCGCCGATCATGCCCACCGGGGATTCGCGTAGCAGCGCCACGCGCTTCAGCAGCCCCCGCAGGACGCCGTCCTGTGTCTTACCCGCTGTGATGACGGCCATCCCCTCTCCTCTCCGCTCAGGCGAAGCGAATGCGCGGGTTGAGCAGCATATAACCGAAGTCGCCCACGATCTGGGTGGCCACGGTGACGAAGACCGCGAACATCGAGCCCGCCTCGATCACGGCGATATCCTTGTTGAGGGCTGCATCCAGCATCATCCGACCGAAGCCCGGAAAGCCGAAGACCGCCTCGACCACCACCACGCCGGTCAGCAGATAGTTGACCTGCAGGAGGATGACGGTGAAGGGGCCGATCATGGCGTTGCGGATGGCATGCTTGAGAATGACCTTGCGGAAGCTGAGGCCCTTCAGCACCGCCGTGCGGATGAAGGGCCGCGTCATGGTCTCGACCATGGAGGCCCGCACCATGCGCACGACATAGCCCAGATCGTAGAGCACCATCACCGCCACCGGCAGCACGAGCTGAGAGGCGATCGACCAGCCCCCGCTGGGGTCCAGCGGCGAGGTCCCCGGCAGCAGCCCGAGCCAGATCACGAATATGCTCTGCAGGAAGACGCCGGAGGCGAATTCCGGCACGGAGGTGGTAACGATGCTGGCGAGCGAGATGGATCGATCCAGCCGCGAGCTCTCCCGCATGCCCGCCGCGACGCCGAGGATGATGGACGCCGGCACGATGATGGCAAAGGCAATGGAGGCGATGATCGAGGTATTGAGCAGCCGGTCCCAGATGATGCTGCTGACATCGGCGCCCCAGAGGGTCGACTTGCCCAGATCGCCCCGCAGGATATGCCCGAGCCAATCGACGTATCGCACCAGCAGGGGCCGGTCGAGGCCCATCTGCACCGTCAGGATCTGGACCGAGTTCTCCGGCGCGTAGGGCCCCAGGATCTTCCGGGCGACCTGGCCGGGCGAGTATTCGTTGATGGTGAAAATGATCAACGACACCGCGAGCATGGTGAGAAGCAGATAGCCGAATCGTTTGACGAAGAACTTCAGCATCGCCTCTCCGCCCCCGACTGCCGGCGGTTGATCCGCCGAGACGCTTGGACCGGAGTGGTACCCCGGTCCCCGGCGGCACGGGGTCTTCTGACCCTCCGCCGCTTCCCTGCTATCGAATTAGCAAACACATATTCCGCCGGAGGTTCAAGCGGTTCCTGGCGGGTCCCCATGAATCCACAAAGAAAGCGGGCGCCCGAAGGCGCCCGCCTAGCTTCGATATCCGTACCGGAGAGGGTTAGATCGACCACTCCTCGGCGAACAGATAGCTCGTCGGATGCATCTTGAAGCCCTTGACCTTCTTGTTCACGCCGGTGAAGACGGCGCGCCAGAGCGGCTGCACGATGGGGCCCTCTTCCTGCATCAGCTCCTCGATCTGCTTCATGATGAGCTTGCGCTTCTCGACATCGAGGGTCGCGTCCGCTTGATCCAGGAGGGTGTCGAGCTTCGGGTTGGAGTAATGCGACTCGTTCCAGGGCACGCCCGTACGATAGGCGAGGTCGAGCACCATGGTGCCCAAGGGGCGATGCGTCCAGTTGGTGAAGGCGAAGGGCTCGATCATCCAGTGGTCCCAGTATTGGGCCGAAGGCAGGACGTTCATCTTCACATTGACGCCGATCTCCTTCCACATGTTGACCATGGCCTGGACGGCGATCGCCTCCCAATCCGGGTCCTTCTTGCAGAAGATCTCGACTTCGAACCCATCCGGATGACCCGCTTCGGCCAACAGCTTCTTGGCCTCGGCGATGTTCTGCTTCATGAAGGGCAGCTTGTAATATTCCGGATGCACCGGTGCCACGTGGTGATGCTCGGACGGCGCGCCGAGGCCGAGATGGGCGATCTGCAGAACTTTGGGCGTATTGACCGCCAGGCGCATGGCCTTGCGGACCTTCGGGTCCTTGAAGATCTCCTTGTCTTCCTGCATGCGGGCGACGGCGGTCTGACCCGTCGTCACCTTGTGGATCGCCACGCCTGGGATCTTCTGCAGGGCCGCATATTGCGTCGTCGAGGCCTCCATCATACCGTCGACCTGACCCGAGGCCAGAGCGGCGATCGCCGCCGCCGGATCGTCGCCATTGTCGATGAAGATGAGCTCGTCATAGGCGACGGGTTTGCCCCAAAAGCCGTCGCGGCGCTTCATGACCGCCTTCTTTCCGAGCTCGAACTCGGTCAGGCTGAAGGCACCGGTCCCGATCGCCCCGACACCGAAGACGCCTTTGTCGGCGGGATGCAGGATCGCCGCGGGATAGTGGAACAGGTTCTCCGGCACGGCGAGCTGTGCCTTCTGCCCGTTCAGCTTGATGGTGTAGTCGTCGACCTTCTCGATCGCCTTGTCGGAATAGAGCTTGGTGCCCATCTTGGGCTGGCCCTTGTCGTCCTTCTGGCCGGTGTCGTAGTCGACCACCAGGAAGCCTTTGAACAGGCCAATGATCGAGGAGCCGTTCTTCTCGTCGAGCCAGCGGGTCAGGTTCCAGATCACGTGGTCGCTGTTCAGCTCATCGCCGTTCGACCATTTGATCCCCTTCTTCAGGGTCAGCGTCCAGGTCGTCAGATCGTCGCTCGCCAGCCACTTCTCCAGCAGCCAGGGGCGGGTGATATTGTCGGTGCCCGTCCGGGTCAGGTAATCGCAGACCTGCCGGCAAATGTTGGAGTCATAGACATAGTCGTAGATCGGCGGGTTCTCGATCTTGATGACGCGCATGGAGAAGCGGATCGTGCCGCCGCCGCTGGCCGCACGTGCCTCCTGGATCGGCTCGGACACGCCGGCCAGCGCATAGGCGGCGGAAGCCGATAAGCCGAGCAAGGTCGAGGTACGCAGGAATTCACGACGATCCAGCTTGCCTTCCTTGAGCTGGTCGACCAGCCCCGGAAGAGCGCCATGGATCTTCTTCAGATCCCCGTTATCCAAAGACATTAGAAAGCCTCCCTTTAGTGTTTGTGACCTCCGCCGCGCAGGCCCTGTCCCGAGCAGGGCCCCTCACTACCGCAACCGTTGACGGCCTGAGCGTCGTTTGAACGCCAATTGAGCACTTAATTCCAGCACAGAACAAGGGTAAAGGCGACAGTGACTGGTCCCAAAGCGGCGTGAACCCCTTCCCGGCAGATCTCGGCGCCCCGGGGTGCGTCAGCGACGCAATAGCAATTGACCCGCCGATGATCCGCCTTACTGTCGCGCCATGGCGAAAGACGTCGAAATCTTGGGCAGATCCGAGCAGTACAAGGGGTATTTCCGGATCAACCGCTACCGCCTGCGCCACCGGCTCTACGCCGGCGGCTGGAGCGGGGAGCTCCAGCGGGAGCTCTTCGAGCGGGGCCATGCGGTAGGGGTCCTGCCCTATGATCCGGCCGCCGATTCCATCGTGCTGATCGAGCAGTTCCGGATCGGGGCCCTGGTCGCCGGCATGGACCCCTGGTTGACCGAGGTCGTCGCCGGGATCATCGAGGAGGGCGAGGCATCCGAGGAGGTCGCCCGCCGGGAAACCCGGGAGGAGGCCGGCATCGAGGTCATGGATCTCATGCCCATCTGCCGCTACCTCGTCAGCCCCGGGGGAAGCTCGGAATCCGTCATCCTTTTTTGCGGCCGGGTCGACAGCCGCGGCGCTGGGGGCATCCATGGGCTGGCGGCGGAGCATGAGGATATCAAGGTCGATGTCGTCCCCTATGCCGAGGCCATGCGCCGGCTGGAAGAGGGCGACTTCACCAATGCGA
>DATHQQ010000277.1:0-3515 GCA_035482595.1 Verrucomicrobiia bacterium | reverse complement strand
CCGGGTCCATTTGAAGTTCTCCATCCAGGAGGCATGCGAGGCCACGGGATCGATCTGCTTCACCTTGGCCCAGGTCTTGGGCGCGTTGTACCAGTTGTGAAATTTGATCTTGGTGCCGGGATGATCGGTCATCCATTCCTGCGCCAGGGTCGAAGCCGGCGAGTTGCCGCCATGGCCGTTGACGATGACGATGCGCCTGAAGCCCTGATCGGCCATGCTGTCCAGGATATCGCGGACGACCTTGAGGAAGGTATCCAGGCGCAGCGAGATGGTGCCGGGAAAAGCCCGGAAATAGGGTGTGATGCCGTAGTTGACCGGCGGAAAGACCGGCACGCCCAAGGGCTCGGCGGCATCGACGGAGACCCGCTCCGACAGGATGCAGTCGACCATCAGGCTGAGTTGGGCATGCTGCTCCGTACTGCCCACCGGCAGCACCGCGCGGTCGTCGCGCTTGAGATAGGTCTCCACCTGCATCCAGTTCATATCCTTAATTCTCATGGGACCTCCTCAAGGGGCTAGGTTTGGCGCCGGGCGCGGGTGCGCCGCCGCGCAGCGTCTCCAGCATGGGCAGCAGGATCTGGTCGATCTCGCGCGGATCGGGGGTATGGCGGTATTCGAAGGAGCGCGCGCCCGGGCGCAGCATGCCGACCACGCGCTCCGAGCCCGTGGCATAGACGGCGATGTCGATCCGACGCAGGGCCGCGGCCAGGTCCGGGCTTTCCAACAGCGTCGCCTCGATGTCCTGGACATGGGGGGCGAAGCGCTGCACGCCCGCCTTCATGATCGGCAGGAACTCCGGGAAGGTGGAGATGATGCCTACCGCCGCCAGGGGATCGATTTGGGCGAGCAGGGTGCGGGTGCGCTCGGAGGGGATGTAATGGACGCCCAGCACCGGCTTCTTCGGCCCGGCGAGGGCGGCCACCTCCGCCTTGCGGTTGAAGAGGGTCAACACGAGATCGGCATTGCCAAGGCGCCGGCGAGCGAGGTCGCTGGCGGCGATCTCGGCGAGCGTCGTGGTCTGGATTCGGTCGCCCTCGGGCAGATGGCTGCGGATATCGGCGCCATAGGCGCGGGTCGCCTCGTCGAACAGCCCGACGAAGATGAGCTGAAGCCCCCGGCCCCGCGAAACGCTGTCGATCGGCGTGCGGCGGTTGATGCGGGCATTGACCAGGCCGGCGAGATCGGCGCCGGAGAGACCGGCGGCCATGGCTTCGTCGAGCAATTGATCGATGCGCCGCTGCAGGCCCTGGACCTCCGGACGGAGCTGGGTGCCCACCGAGCTGGAGACGAAGGTGCCGTTGCCCTGCTTGGTCTCCAGCAACCCGACTTCCTTCAGCTCCTTGTAGACCTGGCTCACGGTCATGGGCGCGATGCCCAGCTGGCGGGCCATGGCGCGCACCGGCGGCAGGCGCTCGCCCGGCTGGAGCTGGCCGCAGACGATCCCGTATTCGATCACGCCGCGCAGCTGGATGCCGAGCGGGACGGGAAGGTCGGGATCGATATTGAAGGGCATGAAAGGGGGTGGGCTCCGAAAGAGTGTTACAGTAGACTATAACACCACGTGCAAGGCCTTCAAGGCCGGGGGACGTAGGCTTGCGCCGCAGGCAGGCTGCCGAAAGATGGGGCAGGCGCACGGGAAAATTGACTCGCGCCGCCGAGCTATGGTGTCATAATCGACTATAACAATAAGACGACGCTTTGTGGGGTCATTTACAGGGAGAAGTGCCATGAGCAGATGGATTCGAGGCTTGCTGCTGGGCTGTGCCCTGGTCGCGATCGCGGCCACGGCGCAAGCCGCCACCCGGGGTGGCAAGATGATCTATGCCCGCTACGCCGATTCGCTCTGGCTCGATCCGGTGTTCAACGATGCCAACGTCGACATCTGGGTCCTGACCAATCTCTACGACACGCTGCTGCAGCCGACGGCCGATGGCAAAGGCGTCTCGCCCGGCCTCGCCACGGCCTATCAGGTCTCCGACGATGGGCTGACTTTCACTCTCACCTTGCGCCAGGGCACCAAATTCTCCGACGGCTCGCCCATCACCGCCGATGACGTGAAAGGCACCCTGGATCGGGCGCGCAATCCGAAGAATGGCATCTGGAACTTCATCCTCGAATCGGTCGATTCGGTGGAGATCAAGAGCCCGGACACGGTGGCGCTTCACCTGAAGCACCCCGACCCGACGCTGGCCGCGGGCCTCGCCACCTTCAACACGGCGATCATGCCCCAGAAGCTCTTCGACGCGACGCCCGGCGCCACCGACGAGGAGAAGGCCAAGGCCTTCGCCGAGCATCCCGTCGGCTCCGGCCCCTTCATGTTCGACAGCTGGCAGCGCGGCACCCAGATGGTGATCAAGCGCAACCCCTACTACTGGCAGATGGGCGAAGACGGGAAGCCCTTGCCCTATCTCGACGAGGTCGATTTCCCGATCATTCCCGATGACGCGACCCGGATCCTGAAGCTCCAGGCCGGCGAGGTCGACGGGGCCGAGCTCATCCCCTATGCAAGGGTTCAGGAACTGAAGAACGATCCGAACCTGAACATGGCGCTGTTCCCCTCGACCAAGGTGACCTTCCTCACCATGAACGTCCGGCCGCAATTGAAAGACGGTTCGGCCAATCCCCTCGCCGACGCGCGGGTGCGCCAGGCCCTCAACTACGCCGTCGACAAAGCCGCGCTGATCAAGGTCGTCACCTTCGACGTGGGCACGCCGGTGATCTCCTACATGTCCTCGGCGACGCCGCTGGTCTCCGGCGACGGTCCGGCCTATCCCTATGATCCGGAGAAGGCCAAGGCCCTGCTCAAGGAAGCGGGCATTGCCCCAGGCACGACCGTCAGCTGCTTCGCCCTGGCGGGCAGCGCCGACGACAATGCGATCCTCTCCACCGTCCAGGCGATGTGGGGGGCGGTGGGTGTCACCTTGAAGATCGAGCAGGTCGACAATGCCACCCGCACGGCGCGCTACCGGGCCGGGGATTTCCAGATGCGCACCTCGCTCTGGACCGACGACATCGCCGATCCCAGCGAGATCACTTCCTATTTCGCCTATTACCCCCTCATTCAATCGCTGCACGGCGGCTATGAGGACAAGACGATCGACAGCCTCTTCGAGGCGTCCCAGAAGGAGTCCGACAAGGCCAAACGGGCCGACCAGTACAAGCAGATCCAGGATATCTACATGAAGGCGGCGCCGATCCTGTTCCTCTACCAGTCGCCCTATCCTGTGGCCCTGCGCAAGAACGTGAAGGGCTTCGTGCAGATCCCGCTTGGTAACAACATCTTCTCCGGTGCCTACAAAGAATAGTAAGCGCCGCCTGTCCCGAGGCCGAAATTCCTTTCGAATTTCCGAAGCGGGACACTAGGATGAATCCACGGCGGCACCGGGACCGGCCTCTGGCCGGTCCCGGTACCCCGCCCTGGCGGGCCGTCCCGATCAGCGGCCAGGCCTCGACACCGCCCGGATATCGAGCCCGAGAGGGAACGTGAGCCTGAACTATCTCGTCATCCGGCTGGC
>DATHQQ010000276.1:0-5889 GCA_035482595.1 Verrucomicrobiia bacterium | reverse complement strand
GGGGCAATTTCGGTCGGCCGGGCGCGGGGATCTGCCCGGTGCGCGGCCATTCCAATGTCCAGGGCGACAGGACGGTGGGGATCGACGAGAAGCCCAGCGCGGAGCTGCTGGGCAATATCGAGAAGGTGTTCGGATTCCGCCCGCCCCAGAAGCACGGGCATTCCGTGGTGGACAGCCTGCAGGCGATGATCGACGGCCGGTCCGAGGTGTTCATCGGGCTGGGCGGGAATTTCGTCGCCGCGACCCCCGACACGGAGATCACCCGGGCGGCGATGCGGCGGCTGAAGCTGACGGTGGGAATCAATACCAAGCTCAATCGCGGCCATATCGTCCATGGCCGGGAGGCGCTGATCCTGCCCTGCCTGGCGCGAAGCGACATCGACATGCAGGCCAGCGGGCGCCAGAGCATCACCGTCGAAGACAGCATGTCGATGGTCCATGCCTCGAGCGGTCTCGTCGAGCCGCCGAGCCCCGATCTGAAATCCGAGGTTGCGATCGTCTGCGGCATGGCGCGCGCCACCTTGCCGGAGAGCGGCATCGATTGGGACGCCTTCGAGGGCGACTACACCCTCATCCGCGACAAGATCGAGGCGGTGTTCCCGGTGCTCTTCGCCGATTTCAATGCCCGGCTCAGGACGCCGGGCGGCTTCCATCTGAACAACGGTCCGCGCAACCGGATCTGGAAGACGGCGAACGGCCGGGCCAATTTTCTGGTCATCGACGGTCTCGCGGAAGATCCCCAGATCGCGAACCCGGGCACGCTGCTGCTGACCACGATCCGCAGCCACGACCAGTACAACACCACCATCTACAGCCTCAACGACCGCTATCGCGGCGTGTTCGGCGGCAGGATGGTGGTCTTCATGAACGAGCAGGACATGGCCGATCGCGGCATCGCACCCGATGGGCTGGTCGAGCTGGAATCCCTGGCAGGCAGCGATGTCCGCCGGACCACCAAAGGATTCAAGGCGAAGCCCTATAGCATCCCGCGCGGCTCGATCGCGGCCTACTATCCCGAGACCAATGGTCTCATCCCGCTCGCCCACCACGATCCGCGATGCAAGACCCCCTCGGGCAAGTCGATCCCTGTCCTCGCCCGGCCGATCGCCGCCGCATGACGCCGGCACGTCAGGTCGAGAGCCGCCGCTGGAGCCACGGCGAATCCTCTGGCAGCGTCGAGGCCATCGCCGAGGAGACGCCGGTCGCCCTGGTCTACAACGGCATCTCCCATGCGGTGATGATGGCCACGCCCCAGGATCTCGAGGATTTCGCCCTCGGCTTTTCCCTCACGGAGGGCATCCTGGACCGACCCGACGAGCTGCTGGACTGCGAGCCGCGTGGCACGGCGCAGGGCATCGAGATGGCGCTGACGATCACCAGCCGGCGCTTCGCCGCGCTCAGCGCACGGCGGCGCAATCTCACCGGCCGGACGGGCTGCGGCCTCTGCGGGGTCGACAGCCTCGACCAGGCCTTGCGTCCCCTGCGGGAGGTCCGCAACGCATTGATCGTCTCGCCGGCGGCGATCATGGGGGCCATGGCCGCGCTGCCGAAGCTGCAGGCGATCAATCGCGAGGTTCATGCGCTTCACGCCGCCGCCTGGGCCCTCCCGGACGGGACCGTCGCCGAGATCCGCGAGGATGTGGGACGGCACAATGCGCTCGACAAGCTGCTGGGCGGGCTGGCGCGGGCAGGTGTCGAATCCCAGAGCGGCTTCGCCGTCGTCACCAGCCGTTGCAGCTATGAAATGGTCCAGAAGGCGGTGGCCCGGGGAATCGGCCTGTTGGTCGCGGTCTCGGCGCCCACGGCGCTGGCCCTGAGGCTCGCCGAGGCCGCCGGGCTAACCCTCGTCGCCCGGGCCCATGGCGAAGGCTACCGTCTCTATACCCATCCCCATCGCATCGCAGCCCGCCAAGCGGCCTGAGGGCGGGCCGCTGCGGCCTGCCGGACAACCCTCTTCGCCTCGGATGGACAGCCGCCCCGCGCAGGTATAATCCTGCGGCCGGAGGCTATTGATGACGGCCCTGTCCCTGCTGCGCCCCGGCCCGCCGTACAGGACGCGCCCGACCCGGTTTTCCTCGCTGGTCTTCGGCGCCAAGGCCGTCATCCTCCGCGCCCGGCGGGCCGTTCGGAATCTGGCCGCGGGCCCGCCGCTTCTGGTCAAGGCCGAGGCGCCAGGCTTCCCCTATCTCGTTGCCGAATCCCGCTCCTCCCTCTGGGCCGATGAAACCTTGGCCGAGCGCGGCTTTCAGCTCGGCAAGAACCAGAATCTGCGCATCGCCTGCCGCGCCCTCGACGGTCTCGTCATCCCCGCCGGCACGGTGTTCAGCGTCTGGCGCCATCTGGGCGCCCCGATCGCCGCGCGGGGCTACGTCCCCGGGCGCATGCTGAAGCAGGGCTGCATGGTGCCTTCCGTCGGCGGCGGGCTCTGCCAGCTCTCCAACGCGCTTTACGACGTCGCCCTCCAGGGGGGCTGCCGGATCGTCGAGCGCCATTCCCATTCGCGCATCATCCCGGGCTCGGCGGCTGCTGCCGGTCGCGATGCGACCTTGGCTTGGAACTATGTCGACCTGCGCTTTGCCCCGGAGCAGGAGCTGCGCCTTTCCGCGCGGCTCGATCGCGACAGCCTCGTCATCCGCCTGCTTGCTCCCGCGACGACGGCGACGAGGCCGGTCGCTCCCGTCGAGCGCGGTCGCGGGGCGGCATTCGGCTCTTCGGCCGCACGAAGCTGCGCCACCTGCCATGAGATCGACTGCTTCCGCCATGAAGAGGGCGGGGCCGCGCTGCCGCAGCCGACGGGTCGGCGGGTCTTCCTGGTGGACGAGGCCTGGCCGGAGTTCCAGGCCTATCTCCGCGAGGCTCATCGGCCCGAGGATCGCCTGGGCCTGCCGCTCGACGGTGCGCGACTGAGGTTGACCCGTTACGCCTGGCAGGTCGGGCGCTTCGCTGAGACGGCCAGCGCGCCGGTGGCGACGCTGCGCCGCTCCCTCGCGCTGAGACGTGCCGGACTCCAGGGCGCTGCCCGCCGGCGCGCGGATCTCGATGCCACAAGCCGTATCGCCCGCTCGCTCGCGCGGCTTCTGACAGCTGAGGTGACATCGATCACCGTCGCCCAATCCTATCTGCCGTTCCTCTTTCGGGAGGGCCATTTGGGGGGACGCCAAGTCTCGGTGCTCATGACGCGGCTGCCGATGACTCTGCTCCAGGCTCGGCTGGATAGCGCCGCCGCCGCATATCCCGAGCGGGCCACCCTCGCCGACTTCCGCGCCCCGGCCTGGGTCGCCGAGGCGGAGGCCGAAGCCTTGGCCGGGGCCGACCGGATCATCACCCCCCATGCCGAGATCGCCGCTTTGTTCGGCGACCGCGCGATCCGCCTGCCCTGGCAGATGCCGGCGGCAGGCCCCCGCGTACCTGTCCGCGGCCGGCGGATCGTCTTCCCCGGCCCCACGGTTGCGCGCAAGGGGGCCCATGCGCTGCGCGATGCCGCCGCAGCCTTGGGGCTGGAGGTCATGGCGCTCGGGGCCGAGCTGGAGGGGCCGGATTTCTGGCGGGGCGTCGATACCGTCCCAGCCGGAGATTGGGCGGGCGTGGCTGCCGTGGTTCAGCCCGCCCTGGTGGAAGAGCAGCCCCGGCGCCTCCTGCGAGCACTCGCCGCCGGCATTCCGGTCATCGCCACCCCGGCCTGCGGGATCGGACCCCAGCCGGGGCTCTGCCTGATCCCGCCCGGCGACACGGCCGCCCTGATCGCCGCACTCGCCGAGGTGACGGCGCCCGTCGGGTCAATCCGATAAACGGACCATCTCGAAGCTTGTATTATAACCTGCGTGTCACGGCGTCCGCCGGCTCGCGTCCGGCGCAACCCTGTCGGGGGAGACTGAGATGAACTACGGCGAAGCCTTTCGCGTGCGGCCGGGCCGGAAGCTGCGGTTGAAGAAGATCGATCCGGCCTATAAGGGCCATCACGAGGCGGAGGCGACTGCCGCCGTGGAGATCGAGCACTACCGCCAGAAGATGGCGAAGATGCAGTCGCTGCTCTATGCCGAGAAGAAGCGCTCGGTGCTCATCGTGCTTCAAGCCCTGGACGCCGGCGGCAAGGACGGCACCGTCAACCATGTGCTGAGCGTTCTCAATCCCCAGGGCGCCCGGGTGGTCGGCTTCAAGCAGCCGACCTCGGAGGAGCTGGCCCATGATTTCCTCTGGCGGATCCATCCCCATGCGCCGGCCAAGGGCGACATGGCGATCTTCAACCGCTCCCACTACGAGGATGTCCTGGTGACGCGGGTCCACAAGCTGATCGACAGGGCAGTCTGGGAGGATCGCTACAGGCGCATTCGGCAGTTCGAGGACGAACTGGTCGAGAGCGGCACCCATATCCTGAAATTTTTCCTGCATATCAGCAAGGAAGAGCAGCTCGCGCGCTTTGCCCAGCGGCTGGAGGATCCGCGGCGGAATTGGAAGATCAGCGAATCGGACTATGCCGAGCGCGCGCTATGGGACGACTACATCGCCGCCTTCGAGGATGCCATCGCGGCCACGACGACGAAGGCGGCCCCCTGGTTCGTGATTCCCGCGAACCACAAATGGTTCCGCAATCTCGCCGTCTCCCAGATCATCGCCGATACGATGGAGGCGCTCCATATGGCCTATCCGGAGCCGACGGTCGATCTGGCGGATATCCGGCGCAAATATCACGCCGCCCAGCGCGCCGACGGCGCCAAGCGAACGGGCAAGAGACCCGCGAAGAAGCGGCGGTAGCGCGGCGGCGGCAGGTCTCATGCCGGCTTCGCTCTTCGCCTCGCTGAGGGGGTGAATCGGCGTGCGCCGGTAAAGGCCCCCTCACCCCAGCCCTCTCCCCCTAGCGGGGGCGAGGGGGCAGAAGGCGAGGGGGAAGAAGGTAAGGGGTCGAAGACCCCGCCCTATGCCAGCGCTTTCCCGATGGCCTCGAAGCCAGCGAGGATCAGGAAATCCGTCGGATCGTCCACCGGCAGCGGCTGAGAGGAGAGCTTGGCGATGGTGATCTCCGCCGCGGGATCGACATAGACCCATTGGCCGTGGATGCCGATGCCGCAGAAGGCGCCATGGTCGTTGCCGAGGACATACCATTTGCTGCGGTAGCGGCCCTTGGGCGCGAGTTTCGCGGCCTCGGAGCGCTGCCAGGGGCCCGCATCGCCGTTGTTGCGGATGTCGTCGACCCACCAGCCGGGAATGACCTGACGCCCCTCCGCCATGCCGCGGCAGCGCATCATCTCGGCGAAGCGGGCGAGGTCGCGCAGACTGACGCAGAGCCCGCCGGCCGGGCGCGGCGCGCCCAACCGGTCCACGGCGGTATAGGCATCGAACTCCGCCCCCAGGGGCTGCCAGAGCGCCTCGCTCAAGAGCTCCGCATAGGGCTGTCCGCCGGCCCGCTCCAGGATCCATCCCATGAGATCGGAATTGGGCGAGACATAGTGATAGTCCCGGCCATGAGGATGCTTGCCCCGGCGCAAGGTGACCAGGAAGCTGCGCAGATCCGTGGCCTTGGCGGGATCGACGGGATTCCAGCCGGTGGCGATCCGATAGCGGGCGAAATCGCCGTTGGGGTCGAGGTAGTCCTCGACGAATTCCGTCGAGACGGTCATGTCGAGGACATGGCGCACGGTGCAATCGCCATAGGCCGAGCCTGCCGCCTCGGGAATGTAGCGGGTGACCGGGGCCTCGGGATCGAGCAGGCCACGCTCGACCAGCACGCCGGCCAGCGTGCCGGTCACGGATTTGCTGACGGAGAAGATGATATGCGGCAGCGCCGGCGCCAGGGTGCTGTCATACCATTCGGCCAGCACCCGGCCGCGCTGCAGCAGCAGGAATCCGTCGGTGTAGCTCTCGCTCAGCAGACCCGCGATGGTCCGCTCCCTC
>DATHQQ010000275.1:0-4429 GCA_035482595.1 Verrucomicrobiia bacterium | reverse complement strand
CTGACATAGGAGCTTTGCCAGGGCCAGTGGTCGATATGCAGCGTCCAGCCGAGGGTCAGCCCGCCGAGGAAGAGATTCGCCACCAGCGAGACGAACAGGGCGATGGCCAGGAGACGCCGCCTCGGCTGCCAGCCCGGGACGCTGAGGCTCACCACGGCGCGAGATCCGCCACATCGATGGGCGTCCCGCTCGCGGCCGAATCGCCGATATCCGTCAACTGGGTCGTCCCGACGACGAAGCCGATGAGGGCGGCGGCGGCAAGCCCGACGGCCCGGAGCCACAGCCTGTCCTGGAAGCGCCCATGGGGCAGGTAGGCTTCCTGCGGCTGGGCGGCGATACGCGCGGCCAGCACAGCGGCCTCGATGCGGGGTAGGGCGGGGTGAGGCGCCTGGTCGAGCAGCGAATCGAGCGCCGCCGCCTCGCGCCGCAAGGCCTCGGCCTCGGCGGAATTGCCGAGCAGCAGCAGCGCGCGCGCGCGCTCCGCGGGCGGCCAGCGCCGCGGATCGGCGCCATAGGCGCCGAGCAAGTCACGAAAACGATTCAGTGGCGTCATCCCGCCGCTCCTTCATCAGCCAGGTCCCCCAGACTCTCGCGCAAGGCACGCCGCGCGCGGACCAGGAGGGATTCCAGGGCGCCGATGCTGATCTCCAGCGCCGCCGCCGCCTCGATATTGCCCATATCCTCGAAGTAACAGAGCGCCAGGGCGGCCCGCTGGCGCTCGGGCAATTGCGCCATGGCCGCCTGCACCCGCCGGCTGGTCTCGCCGCGCGACGTCTCCTGAAAGCCGTCGGCGGCGCTGTCCGGCACGTCATCCGCCGCTTCGATGCCGATCGGCTGAGGCCGGCGGCGGCGATCGAGGCAGAGATTGACCAGCACGCGATAGAGCCAGGTTCCGAATTGCGCCGTGCTGGCGCGCCCCTCGTCCCTTCGATCGTCGTCATTGGCGGCCCGGTCCGTGGCCGCCGCCTTCCCATTCGGCGGCCTGTCATTCGCCGGCCGCCATTCCGGGGCTTTCTGCCAACAGCGCAGGAAGGCTTCTTGCACGATCTCCTCCGCATCGCTCCGGTTACCGACGATGCGCTGCGCCAGGGCCGTCGCGCGGGCAAGGTGCCGGCCCACCAGAAGGGCGAAGGCCGCCTTGTCGCCGCTGCCGGCGCGCCGCATCAGCGCGTCGTCGGATTCATCTTCCATGGCTGCGTCCGAAAGCCGACGGGCCCCGCCCCAATCTACCTTCGGCGCCGCCGCGCCGACATCGTCATTCCCCCGCCGTGAGGCGTATGCGAAAACCACGATGCTCGACCATTTCTACGCTCCCCGATCTGGGCGTTCATGCAGTAATACACGCGTCGGTAAGGGGAATCCTGCGCCTCCGCCAGGCCGCAGGGCCGCCCACCTACCAGCGGCCCCGGCGCCGGTTCCAGCGGTAAAGCCGCGCGGCAAAGCCGTCATAGAGCTTGTGGAGCAAAGGCTTGACGAGGGGCAGGGCGGCCAGCCGAGCAAGCCAGCCCTGGCCCGGCGTCGCCCGGGCGAGCGCGATGAAGGCATCGGCGCCGATCGCCAGCCGGCCATCCGGACCGCGCAGATAGAGCTTCTCCCGTACCGCCTCCATCCCGGCCCCGATCTCGGCCAGCGCCTCTGGATGTTCGTTGATGTCGCACCATTCGGCCGGCGCGCCGGCGGCCGCCATGCGCCGGCGCTGACTCTCGATGCCGGCGCGGCAGACCGGGCAGCGGCTGTTGTAATAGACCTTGGGACCGGAACCCTTGGCCGCTGTCGTCATGGCGCCCTCTGTTCCGCCTTGGACCGGCGCATCGCGGCGAGCCTCACCCTCCCCCGCGTGACCTGCGAGCGAGGGGCGCGGATGCGACGATGGCATAGGACGGCTCTGTGCCATGCGACCCTCCCCGCCGATTCCATCATGGGTCGCAGGCGCGAGCAAGCGGCGCCGCCGCAGGGCGAGGTTGCCAAGCACCCCGCGCCCCCTAGAATGCCGCGGCAATGAGGATCGGGGAGGGGACGAATGAGCGCAATCCAGCAGGCATCGAGCGAGGCGGGGGTGCCGGCCGCGAAGGTCGATGCCATGATCCGGCGCGAGCGCGACCGCTTCCTGCAATCCAATCCCCGGTCGCGCGAACTCGCCGAACGTTGCGCGCCGCATTGGCATCACGGCGTGCCGATGCATTGGATGCTCGATTGGGGCACACCTTTTGCCCTCTTCGTCGCCGATGCCGCCGGGGCCACGCTGACCGATGTCGATGGCCATCGCTATGACGATTTCTGCCTCGGCGACACCGGATCGATGTTCGGCCATTCGCCCCCGGCCGTGGCGGCGGCAATCGCGGCCCAGGCCACCCACGGCCTCACCTATATGCTGCCGACCGAGGATGTGGCCGTGGTGGGCGAGCTGCTGGCGCGGCAGTTCCGGCTGCCCTTCTGGCAGGTCGCCACCACGGCGACCGATGCCAACCGCTTCGTCATCCGCTGGTGCCGCGCCATCACCGACCGCCCCAAGGTGCTGGTGTTCAATGGCTGCTATCACGGTTCGGTCGACGATAGTTTCCTGCGCCTCAAGGATGGAAAGCCGGTGCCCCGCCGCGGATTGATCGGCCAGGCCTATGATTTGACCTTCGGGACCGCGGTGGTGGAGTTCAACGACCTGCCGGGGCTGGAAGCGGCGCTGAAGCAAGGCGATGTCGCCTGCGTGCTGGCCGAGCCGGCGCTGACCAATATCGGCATGGTGCTGCCGCAGCCGGGATTTCATGCGGGCTTGCGCGATCTCACCCGCAAATACGGCACGCTGCTCATCATCGACGAGACCCATACGATCTCGACCGGCTATGGCGGCTACAGCCGCGTCCACGGGCTGGAGCCGGACTTTCTCACCCTCGGCAAGCCCGTCGCCGGCGGGATTCCCTGCTCGGTCTTCGGCTCCACGGCGGAGATGGCCGAACGCATGACCGCGGTCGAGGCGGCCGCCGGCCCCGGCTACAGCGGCATCGGCACGACGCTCAGCGCCAATGCCATGGCCCTGAAGGCGATGCGGGCCAATCTGGAGCAGGTGATGACCGAGGCGTCCTATGCGCACATGCTGCCGCTTTCCGAACGGCTGGCGCGCGGCATCGAGGCGGAGATCCAGCGCCGCCGCCTGCCCTGGCATGTGTCCAATGTCGGCGCCCGGGCGGAGTTCGTCTGCGCGCCCGAGCGGCCGCGCAACGGGACGGAGGCCGAGGCGGCGATGCATCACCGTCTGGAGCTCGCCCTCCATCTCTATCTGATCAACCACGGCATATTGATCGCGCCCTTCCACAACATGACCCTCGTCTCGCCGGTGACCAGCCAGGCGCAGGTCGACCGGCTGATTGCCGTGGTGGGGGCGGGCCTCGACGAGCTCACCGGCTGACGGAGTCAAGCCATGTCCATCCAGCTCTATCTCGCCTATCTCGCCGCCTGCATCGTCATCGTCATCGTGCCGGGGCCGACGACGACCCTGGTCATCGCCAATAGCCTGACCCACGGCACCCGCGCCGGGCTGCTCAACGTGGCCGGGACCCAGCTCGGGGTTGCCGGCATGGTGGTGGTGCTGGCCGTCGGGCTTTCCTCGACTATGCAAGCGCTGGGGCATTGGTTCGATTGGCTGCGCCTGGCGGGGGCCGTCTATCTGATCTGGCTGGGCTGGAAGCTGCTGCGCAGCTCCGGCGATCTCGCCGCCGCCCGGGCACGGGGCAAGCCCCGCGGCGGGTTCTTCCTGCAAGGTTTGTTGGTGGCCTTGAGCAATCCCAAGATGCTGCTCTTCTTCAGCGCCTTCATTCCGCAGTTCATCGATCCAGCCGGGAACTACCTGCAGCAGGTGCTGATCCTGGGCGGCACGGCCATGACTTTCGCGGCCTTCTCCGACAGCACCTATGCCTTCCTCAGCGGCCGGGCCGGCCAGCTCGTCTCCCAACGCCGGGTGCGGCTGATATCGCGCTTCAGCGGCTGCTTCCTCATCGGCGGCGGCATCTGGCTGGCCCTGTCGCGGAGCCGGTGATTCCGAGCGCTTCTGAAGGAAAGGGCTACCACAGAGGCACAGAGACACAGAGGGAACGAGCCGAACCGGCCTTTTCTGCGCGGCCGTCGCCGCGCCGGATTCATGGCTTCGCCCAGAGGGCGAAGTCTTCCTATCTTCTCCGTGCCTCTGTGTCTCTGTGGTTCAACTTCTTCTCGCTCAGGCCCGGTTCAGATACCAATCCAGATCGAGCTCGCTGACCTGGGAATTGAAGCGGCGGCATTCGGCGGACTTGATGGCGTGGTAGATCGCCAGGAAGCGCTCGCCGAGACACTCCTTCATGAAGGCCGATCCCTGTAGCAGGCGTAATGCGGCGAGCCAGTCGGTGGGCAGATCGGCGCTGGCCTGGGCATAGCCGTTGCCCTCGATGGCCGGGCCCGGGTC
>DATHQQ010000274.1:0-10975 GCA_035482595.1 Verrucomicrobiia bacterium | reverse complement strand
CCTGCCGTGCGGCAATGGATCCTCGATCTGCGCCGCCGGCTCGCCATTCCCGAGACCGTGACGGCCCTGGGCCTTTCGCGCAGCGAGTTCCCCCGGGTTGCCAGCCTGGCCGCGGCCGATATCTGTGCCGGGATGAACCCGGTTCCCGTCGATGCCGCCGCTCTCCACGCCATTCTCGAAGCCGCCGCCTAGAATCTTCCTTGCCACCAGGAGTTTGCATGTCGCCCGTTCCGCCGAAGAAGATCCGCCATCTCGAGACCATCTGGATTCCCATGTCCGACGGCACACGGCTCGCCGGCCGTCTCTGGCTGCCGGAGGACGCCGAGCAGCATCCCGTCCCCGCCATCCTGGAATACATTCCCTATCGCCGCCGTGACGGGACGCGGGAGGGCGACGAGCTGACCCATCCCTATCTCGCGGGCCACGGCTATGCGTGCCTCCGCCTCGACATCCGCGGCAGCGGCGATTCCGAAGGGGTGATCCACGACGAATATTCCAAGCAGGAGCAGGACGACGCCATCGAGGCCATCGCCTGGCTCGCGGCGCAAAGCTGGTGCGACGGCAAGGTCGGGATGATGGGCATCTCCTGGGGTGGCTTCAATTCGCTACAGGTCGCCGCGCGCCGGCCGCCGGCGCTGAAGGCCATCGTCACCGTCTGCTCCACCGACGACCGCTATGCCGACGACATGCATTTCATGGGCGGCAGCCATATGACCGGCAATATGGAATGGGGCTCGGCCTTCTTCTCCATCATGGGCCGCGCGCCCGATCCGCTGATCGTGGGCGACAAGTGGCGCCAGATGTGGCGGCAGCGGCTGGAGGCGGTCACGCCTTACTATGCCAATTGGCTGCGCCATCAGCGGCGCGACGGCTACTGGAAGCACGGTTCAGTCTGCGAGGACATCGGCGCCATAACCTGCGCCGTCATGGCGGTGGGCGGCTGGGCGGACGGCTATACCAACGCCGTGTTCCGGCTGCTGCGCACGCTGAAGAGCCCGAAACTCGCCATCGTCGGGCCCTGGGGCCATAAATACCCGCATAACGGCGTGCCGGGCCCGGCCATCGGCTTTCTCACGGAATCGCTGCGCTGGTGGGACCATTGGCTGAAGGGCAAGGAGACCGGCATCATGGGCGAGCCCCTGCTGCGCGCCTATGTGCAGGAGTCACTGCCTCCCGCGAGCCATTACGACCAGCGCCCCGGCCATTGGGCTGCGGAGCCCGCCTGGCCCTCGGCCAATATCGCGCCCGAGACCCTCGCGCTAGAGCCGGGCCGGCTCGCGGCCAAGTCCGGCAAGCCGGTGGCGCTCGCCATCAGCTCGGCGCAGATCACCGGCGCGGCCGGCGGCGAATGGTGCCCCTATGGCCTCGGCGGGCTTGGCCCGGAGCTGCCGACCGATCAGCGCACGGATGACGCCTGGTCATTGGTCTTCGACGGGGAAGTGCTGAGCGAGCCGCTGGAGATTCTGGGCGCGGCGGCGCTCGATCTCGAGATCGCCAGCGACCAGCCGGTCGCCACCCTCGTTGCGCGCCTCAGCGACCTCGCGCCGGACGGCAAGGTGACCCGCGTCACCTATGGGGTGCTGAACCTCACCCATCGCGAGAGCCATGAGCGGCCGACAGCCTTGGAGCCGGGGAAGCGCTACAAGGTAAGGCTGCAGCTGAACGATATCGGTCATCGATTCCTCGCCGGCCATCGCATCCGCCTCGCGCTCTCCACCGCCTATTGGCCGATCATCTGGCCCTCGCCCACCCCCGTGCGGCTCACCCTCATGAGCGGGGTCTCGAGCCTCTCCTTGCCGCGCCGCAAGCCCCGGGCCGAGGATGCCGCGATCCGTTTCGCCCCACCCGAGAAGCCGGTTTCGGGGCACCGGAAGTCACTGCGCCCCGGCGCCGTCCACCGCCGGATCGAACAGGACATCGAAAGCGGCGAGCAGCGCATCGAGGTGCTGCGCGACGACGGCCATGGGGTGAACGAGGAGACGGGCGTGGCCACCGAATTCCACAAGATCCTGCGCTACCGGATCCATCCCGACGATCCGACGACGGCCCGATGCGAGGCGGACTACGACATGCATCACCACCACGACCAGGGCTGGGACATGCGCATCCGCAGCCACAGCGCCATCGCCTGCACCGCCGCGGAATTCATCGTCGAGGCCGATCTCCAGGCCTTCGAAGGCGACCTCCGCATCTTCTCCCGCAGCTGGACCGAGCGAATCCCGCGCGATCTGGGGTGATATCACCGCAAGGAACCCGCTCGCCCAACCGTCAAGGCTCGTTCTCTCTACCGTCATGTCGGCCGCGAGCTGGTTCATCTCGTCCTGATCTCCAATCTGCTGGTGATGGTCGCCGTCTCCAGCTATGAGAGCTGCATCTCGCGGATCGATGCCGCCGGCATGACCAACAAGCCGGAATGGCTGGGCAAGCTCGACAGCGAGACATGTTGGCTCGGGCGCCGTGAATGAAGGACCCGTCGGTGAAGAACAATTCGTCTACACCCTGCGGCGGGGACCCTGACTTAGCCGCACGGATCGGCAGACCGATCGAGAAGCGGGTCACTTCCATCACGGAGATCGACGTGTCGGTCCGTGAGGCGATGCGCGACGAGCCGCTCGATCCCTGCATTCATCGGCGCTTCTTTTCGCAGGTTCCGGCGCTGTGGGAAATCGAGCTGGGCGGTGCCGCGCCCATCCGCGAGCGGGCCGACGAGCCGGTCCGCGTGGCCGTCTGGAATGTAGAGCGGCTTCGCCATGTCGAGGCGATAGCCGGGATGCTGACCCGGCATCGGCCGGACATCACCCTTCTCAGCGAGGTGGATAAGGGTATGGCTCGGTCCGGCAACAGGCACGGCCTCGTTGTCCTGGCCAGCCGGCTCGGGCACCACTTCGCCTATGGCGTCGAGTTCGTCGAGCTGAGCCTGGGCGACGAGATGGAGGTTTCCGCCCATGGCGACCAGCGGAACAGGCTGGGGTTTCACGGCAATGCCGTGACCAGTGCCATCCGCCTCCACCGTCCCTTCATGGTCCGCCTCGAAGCCGATGGCGGCTGGTTCGGGCCGGCGCGTGGCCAGCCACGAGTCGGCGGCCGCATGGCGATCGGTGCGCAGATCGAGCTTGCCGGCCGGCGGGTCACCTTCGTGTCGGTGCATCTGGAGAGCAATTCGAGCCCCGCCCAGCGGAAGAGCCAGGTGTCTCATCTTCTCGACGTGATCGATGAGTACGATGCCGGCGCGCCGCTATTGCTCGGCGGAGACTTCAACACCTCGACGGTCGACCGGACGAGCGATCGCGATGCGGAGTTCGGCCGGCCGGAACTCGTGGCCGATCCCTTGCGGCTGCTGGATGTCGCGCCCCACGAGCCGCTGTTCCGGGAGTTGGCGGACCGGGGCTTGCACTGGCACGCAAGCAATGTTCCGGGCAAGCCGACCGAGCGCCCGCAGCCCGGCCAGCCGCCGCGTCCTCTCGGCAAGATCGATTGGATCTTCACGCGCGGCCTGCGTGCCGCCGCTCCTGCCATCGTTCCGGCGCTGGGAATGGATGGCACCTGCGTTTCCGACCATGACTGCCTCCTCGTCACGGTCGAACCAGATCCCTGAGTGGGGGACGACCGCGGACCTGCAACGCGACGTCATCTGGGCGCAACCTTCCCGTCACAACAAAGATTCGCTGTCGTCGTTACGATGCGTGGGATAGACTTTCGCTACCGTTGCGGTAAATCCAACTCAAAAATGGGGAGGAAGATAGGCATGCTTAGGAAGCTTATTTGTGCCGTCGGGGGCCTGGCGATTGCTTCGCTACTTGCCGGGCCGGCTGCGGCCGACAAAGTCAAAATCGACTTCTGGTACGGAAATTCCGGCGATATTTCCAAGCGCGTGCAGGAAGTGTGCCAGCATTTCAACGAGTCCCAGGCCGACTACGAGGCCGTCTGCACAAGCCAGGGCTCGTATTATGCGGCGGTGCAGAACACCATCGCCGCCTACCGGGGCGGCAAGCCGCCCACCATCGTCCAGGTGTTCGACGTCGGCACGCTGGACCTGATGCTTTCGGACGCCTATTACCCCGCCAACAAGCTGATGGCGGACAACGGCTACAACGTCGACTGGAACAACTACTTTCCCGGTATCCGGGCCTATTACTCGACCTCGAAGGGCGAGATGTATTCCTTCCCCTTCAACTCCTCGACCGCGCTGCTCTACTGGAACAAGGATGCCTTCCAGAAGATCGGCAAGACGGAGGCGCCGAAGACCTGGGAGGAGGCCGCTGCCGATATGAAGGCGTTGAAGGACGCCGGCTATGATTGCCCGCTGGCCTTCGACATCAGCCAGGACGAGAGTTGGCAGCTGATGGAGCAGTTCTCGGCCGTGCATGGCGAGCCGGTCGCGACGAAGAACAACGGCTTCGGCGGCCTCGACGCCGAGCTCACCTTCAACAAGACGAAGTTTGTGAAGTTCGTCACCGATCTCAAGAGCTGGTACGATCAGGGCTTGGCCAAGATCAAGTCGCCGAACACCGGCGAAGACTATGTCGCCGCCTTCGCCGCCGGCCACTGCCAGATGACCCTCACCTCGGTCGGCGATCACGGCAATATCGGCCGTACCGCCGATCCCAATATGCATTGGGATGTCGCCATGCTGCCGGTCTATGACGGTACCCAGCGGCGCAACTCCTTCGTCGGTGGCGCCTCGCTGTGGGTCCTCAAGGGCCACACGCCGGAGGAGTACAAGGCGGCGGCGGCATTTCTGAACTTCATTGCCCAACCCAAGCAGGCGCTGTTCTGGTCGACCGTGACCGGCTACATCCCCGTCACCAAGACCGGCTTCGACTACATGATGGCCAACGGCTTCTACGACAAGGCGCCTTACAAGGGCCGCGAGACGGCCATTGCGGAGTTGAATGTGGAAGCCGCCGGCAGCGGGCCGGGCGGCATTCGCCTCGGCAATTTCCTTCAGATCCGTGCCGAGCTTTCGAACGGCCTGCAGGAAATCTTCGCCAACAAGGTAACCGTCCAGCAGGGGCTGGATGAAGCGGTGACGCGCGGCAATGCGATCCTTCGCCGCTTCGAAGCGACATATAAGGGCAAAGAGCTTCCCTGAGGCGGAAGCGGCGCGTGCCAAGTTCCGATATCGACCTCGCCCCGCGGCCCCTGACCGGGGGCGAGGTTCTTCCCCAGCCTACCCTCCTCAGCCGGCCTACGAGTCCTCTCGTGGGCCGGCGGGGCGAGCGCGCCCGGGGGGAGGGGCGCGCCTTCTTCACGAACCGCCGCCTCGGCTGGGCTCTGATCGCCCCGCAACTGCTGCTGATCTTCACCTTCTTCTATTGGCCGGCCGGCCAGGCGCTCTATTGGGCCTTCACCCTGGAGCGTCCCTGGGGCGGCGGCAACGAATGGGTCGGTTTCGGCAATTTTACCGCCATGCTGTCCGACCCGGTCTATTGGAACTCGGTCGTCAGCAGCATTGTCTTTGCTACCGCAAGCACCGCCCTTGCGATGGCGGCCGCCCTGGTGCTGGCACTCCTCGCCGACCGCGAGTTGCGCGGTGCGCGCCTCTACCGGTCGGTGCTGGTCTGGCCGTTTGCCATCGCCGCGCCGGCACTGGGCATGGCATTCCGCTTCATCCTGGCGCCCGAGGCGGGCTTCATGGCCTATGTCAACCACCTGTGGCCCGGCCTGTGGAATCCGGCGCTCGACGGCGCGGATGCCATGACTTGCATCGTCATCGCCTTCGCCTGGAAATACGTCAGCTATGACTTCATTTTCTTCCTGGCTGCTCTCCAGGCGATCCCGAAATCGCTGATCGAGGCGGCGGCAATGGATGGCGCGGGGTTGCTGCGGCGCATGCGCGACATCCAGGTCCCGCTCGTCGCTCCGACCCTGTTCTTCCTGGTCGTCGTCAACCTCACCGACAGCTTCACCGACAGCTTCGGCATCGTCGATATCATGACCCAGGGCGGGCCGGCGCGGGCGACCGACCTGATGGTCTATAAGATCTACTTCGACGGGTTCAAGGGGCTCGACTACTCCGGCGCCGCGGCACAGAGCATCATCTTGATGCTTCTCGTCATCCTGCTGACGATCGCCCAGTTCCGCTTCATCGAACGTCGCATCCACTACAAGTGAGAGCCGCATCGATGGTGGAGCGCACACCCTTCCTCGACGTCCTGACCCAGGTGCTCCTCTTCCTCGCCCTGCTGGTCGCGCTTGCGCCCTTCGCGATCGTTGCCATCGCCGCGACACATGATTTGCGTACGGTGAATCAGGTGCCGATGCCCCTGTGGCCCGGTCATGACTTCATCAAGAACGCGGCCGAGGCATGGGAGCGAGCGGATCTGGGCCGCAAGATCATCAACAGCATCCTCTTTGCGGGCGGCGTGGCGATCGGCAAGGTCGTCATTGCCGGCCTGTCGGCGTTCTCGCTCGTCTTCTTCCGCTATCGCGGCCGCGTTCTCATCTTCTGGCTGATCTTCATCACGCTCATGCTGCCTCTCGAGATCCGGATCGTGCCGACATACGCGGTCGCCGCCAATGTGCTGAGCCCCTATCAGACTCTGCTCGACCTCAGCGGCATCTCCTGGCTGTTCGAGAAGATGACGAGCTACAGGATCACGCTGCATTGGGGTCTTCTCAATACCTATACCGGCCTGGTCCTGCCCTTGATCGCTACGGCCACCGGCACATTCCTCTATCGCCAGTTCTTCCGCACCATCCCCGACGAGCTGGTCGAGGCCGCCAAGATGGATGGCGCCGGCGCGCTGCGCTTCCTGAAGGACATCCTGCTGCCCCTCTCGAAGACCAACATGGCGGCTCTGGGGACGATCATGTTCGTCTGGGCGTGGAACCAGTATCTTTGGCCGCTGCTGGTCACGACCGACGCTGCCCACGGCACGGCCGTGATGGAGTTGAAGGAGCTCATCCCGGGAAGCTTCGGCATTCCCGACTGGAATGTCGCCATGGCCGGCACGCTGATCATCATGCTGCCCCCCCTGGTCGTGGTGATCCTGATGCAACGCTGGTTCGTGCGTGGCCTGATCGCGACCGAAAAGTAGGGAGGCGCGGGATGGCCGACATCACCATACGCGGTCTGCGAAAGAGCTACGGCAGCTTTGAAGTCGTTCACGCCATCGATCTCGATGTCAGGGATGGCGAATTCCTGGTCGTACTCGGCCCTTCGGGCTGCGGCAAGTCGACGCTTCTTCGGTTGATCGCCGGGCTCGAGGAGATCTCCGGCGGCGAGATCGCCATCGGCGGGCGGGTCGTGAACCGGTTGGAGCCACGCGAGCGCGGCTGCGCCATGGTTTTCCAGAACTACGCCCTCTATCCCCATATGACGGTCGCCGACAACATCGGCTACGCGTTGAGGGTTGCCGGGGTGAGCAAACGCGAGCGCATGGAACGCATCGCAAGAGTGGCCAAGATACTGGAGCTCGACGCGTTGCTCGACCGCAAGCCTGCCGCGCTCTCGGGCGGTCAACGCCAGCGGGTTGCCATGGGGCGCGCCATCATCCGCGAGCCGAGCGTCTTCCTCTTTGACGAGCCGCTTTCCAATCTGGACGCCAAGCTCCGCGTGCAGATGCGGATCGAGATTCGACGCCTGCATCAGCGGCTGAACGCGACCAGCATCTTCGTCACTCACGACCAGATCGAGGCGATGACGCTCGCAGACCGCCTGGTCGTGATGAATGCGGGCAGAATCGAGCAGATAGGCGCGCCTGCCGAGGTCTATCGCCGGCCGTCTACCCACTATGTGGCCGGCTTCATCGGCTCGCCGGCAATGAACTTCTTCGAGGCCCGAGCGGTCGCGGCCGATCGCATCGAGTTTGGCGGGAACGCCGCTTTGGACGTGCCGCGAAACACCCGGCTGCCCCCCGCAGGCAATACCCTGATCCTCGGGGTCCGGCCCGAAGAGATCCAGATCACCAATGCCAATGGCCACGGCGCCCTTCCGTTCGATGTCGAGATGGTTGAGGAGCTCGGCGCCGGTCGCCTTCTCTATGGCCGGCTCGCCGACGCCGATTGTGTCGTGGCCAGCCCGTCGACCATAGCGTCATCCACCGGCCAGAGAGTGTTCGTGCGCATTCTTCCCGAGTCGGTCCATCTCTTCAGCGCCGAAACCGGGGGCCGTATCGAGGCGGCCGGCTAACTAGGAAATGGTAGAGAGCGGCGGAGGCGGTCGAAGCGTGCCTGCTAGTCTGAATTTCTCAAACGAGGCAAGTGCATCGGTCACGCCTCAGGCGAAAGAATCCTCGAGCGGGTAGCTCGACAGCACCGCTGGCGCGCCCTCGGTGATCAGCACCGGCTCCTCCAGTTTGACGCCCTCGGCCCCGCCCACCTCGCCGATGTAGCTCTCGACGCAGACGATCATCCCCGCCTCCAGCCGCCCGTCATAGGCGCCCCATTGCGCATCCTCGGCATACCAGACGAGCGGATACTCCACACCGAGCCCGCAGCCATGGGCGATATCGGCATAGCGGTTGGGCAGGCAGCTCTCCGGCAGCTTGAAGGATTTCTCCGACAGCTCGACGAAGCTGGTGCCGGCGCGGAGCAGCTCGATGTTGTGGGCGAGCTGGCGGCGCGCCAGATCATAGAGCCGGCGCTGGGCATCGCTCGGGCGGCCGTCGCCCATCAGGAAGCTCCGCGAAAGATCGGTATAGAAGCCCATGGGGCCGATCATGTCGGTATCGAAGGACAAGAGCTCGCCCTGGGCCATGATCCGATCCGAGGTCTCCTGGAACCAGGGATTGGTGCGCGGTCCCGAGGTCAACAGCCGGGTCTCGGGATATTCCCCGCCGCGGCGGATGCAGCCGGCGAGCAGCACGGCCAGCGCCGCCTGCTCGCTCATGCCCGGCACCAGCGCCCCCTTCAGCTCGCCGATCGCCGCCTCCGTCGCTCTGAGCGAGGCGACGAAGGCGCGGACCTCTTCCGGCGATTTGACGGCGCGGGTCCGCTCCATGATCCCCTTGCCGTCGAGAGCGACGACCTCGCTCTCCGCCAGCGCCGCGAGCGGCAGAAGATCGACGCGATCGAGAGCCAGGCGCCGATTGCCGCCACCATGGAGCCGGACGAGATCGGCGATCTCCCGGCCCCACCGGCCGGCCATCTCGGCCCCGCGCTCGCCCACTGCCATATAGTCCCAGGCGAGCGACGGCCTGCGCTCGTCGATGGTCTCGAGATGGGTCGAGAGATGCATCGAGCTCGGCAGATCGAACAGCACAACCGGCCCCGAGGTCGCCACGAAGGCGTAGCGGCAGATATTGTGCATGGTCCAGACCTGCATGTTCCGGCTGCCGGTCGCATAGCGCAGGTTGACCGAATCGGTCAGCAGGATGCCCGCGACATCGGCCTCGGCCAGATGGCGGCGCAGGCGCTGCAAGCGGTAGCTGCGGATGGCGCGCTCATCGATGGGGGCGGGCGTCGGCTCGGGCATGGAGGAATCCTCAGGCAAGAAAAGGGAAGGATAGCGATTCAACTTCGTCGAGCATCGCTCTAAGCTAAGCGAAATGAAGATCGGCGGCATTCCCCATCGCACCATCTGGGTCGAGCCCGACGGCTGGTCCGTCGGCATCATCGATCAGACGCGCCTGCCCCATGAATTCGCGACCCTGACCCTGCGCGATGTCGCCGACGCCGCCCACGCCATCCGCGATATGCAGGTGCGCGGCGCGCCGCTGATCGGGGCGGCGGCGGCCTATGGCATGGCGCTGGCGGCCCATGCCGATGCGAGCGATGCGGCGATGGAAGCGGCCCATGGGCTGTTGGCAGCAGCCAGGCCCACCGCCGTCAATCTGCGCTGGGCGCTGGAGCGCATGCAGGAGTCCTTGCGCAACCGCCGGCCGGCCGAGCGCGCGGCGCTGGCCTATCATGAGGCGGCGGCGATCGCGGAAGAGGATGTGGCAATCAACCGTGCCATCGGCGAGGCCGGGCTGCCGCTGATCGAGGCCGCGGCGGTAACGCGCAAGGGTGAGCCGGTCCAGATCCTCACCCACTGCAATGCCGGCTGGCTCGCCACCGTGGATTGGGGCACGGCCACGGCGCCGATCTATCTCGCCTTCGAGCGCGGCGTGGCGATCCATGTCTGGGTCGACGAGACCCGGCCGCGCAACCAGGGCGCCTCGCTGACCGCCTGGGAGCTGCAGAACCACGGGGTCCCCCATACGGTCATCGCCGACAATGTCGGTGGTCACCTCATGCAGCATGGCATGGTGGATCTCTGCATCGTCGGCACCGACCGCACCACCGCCACCGGCGATGTGGCCAACAAGATCGGTACATATCTGAAGGCGCTGGCCGCCCATGACAATGGCGTGCCCTTCTATGTCGCCCTGCCCTCCCCCACCATCGACTGGCAGTTGAGCGACGGCCTCGCCCAGATCCCCATCGAGCAGCGCGCCGGCAGCGAGCTCTCCCATGTCACGGGCCTGACCGATGCAGGCGAGATGGCCACGGTGCGTGTGGTGCCGGCCGAAAGCCCGGTGGCGAACTACGCCTTCGACGTGACGCCGGCCCGGCTCGTGACGGGGCTGATCACCGAGCGCGGCGTCGCCGCCGCATCGCGCGAGGGGTTGGCCAAACTGTTTCCGGACAAGGCGGGCTGATCATTTTCCCCTCGCAGCATCTGTCCCCTCGCCACTTTCTTTTATCCCCCTCGCCCCCGGAACCGGGGAAAGGGTCGGGGTGAGGGGGTCGCAGTTTCAGCGCGAGATCATCGCCGGCGAGAACAAAAACGCGTGTCCTCTCCGATGATATGAGCATCTGAGAGACCCCCCTCACCCCAGCCCTCTCCCCCCTATCGGGGGGCGAGGGGGAAAGAATGAGAGGGGCGAGACCGGCAATCTGAACCGGCGCCTACAGCTTGCGGATATCGTGGCGCACGGCGCGCGCGCCATCGGCCACCGCCTCGATGTTGGCGAAGCGGCGCCGGTTCACCATCAGCTCGCGGGCGAGGCGAAGCGCGCGGGTCTCGCAGAGGGCGCGGCGGTCGGGA
>DATHQQ010000273.1:0-18280 GCA_035482595.1 Verrucomicrobiia bacterium | reverse complement strand
CTTCTCCTTCTAACCTGTTGCGTATGGCTAACCTGTTGCGGCTGGCCGGTTCTGCTTGTATTAGGCGGGGCGAAAAGCCCTTGGGAGCTTGGCCGTCCGTGCGCCGATTGACTCTTTTGCTTGCCATCGTGCTCCTGATCTCGGCCGTCGGAACCAGGGTCTCGCCGGCGCAGGACAGCCTCGATATCGTCGCCGTGGTCGATGACGCCCCGATTTCGAAGATCGACCTGCTGGTTCGCCTCCAGCTGGTGCTGCAGTCGATGGGCCTCAAGGACAGCCCGCAGATTCGCGCCCGCCTGGCGCCGGAGGTGCTGAGATCCCTGATCGACGACATGCTGAAGAAGACCGAGGCGCAGCGCCAGGGCATTACGGCGACGAAAGCCGAGGTCCAGCGGGCGCTGGCCCAGATCGCCGCCGCCAACAACATGTCGGTCGAGCAGTTCAACAAGGCAATCGAGCAGAACCCGCTGGTCGAGCAGGCCTTCGCCGAAGAGGCGGCATCCCAGATCGCCTGGGAGAAGCTGATCCGCAACAAGCTTGCCCCGACGGTCAATGTCACCTCGCAGGACATCGATGAGGAGATGCGCCGGGTCAAGGAGAGCTTCGACAAGCCGCAGTACGAGGTCGCCGAGATCTTCATTTCCGCCGATCAGGCCGACCAGGATGCCGCCGCGCGCCAATCCGCCGAGCGCCTGATGGATCAGTTGCGCCAGGGAGCGGAGTTCGGCCGGCTCGCGCAGCAGTTCTCCCAGACGCCGACCGCTGCCAAGGGCGGGCTCATCGGCTGGATCCGGCCTGACCAGGTCGATCAGGAAATCGCCGATGTGCTCCTCAAGATGAAGCCCGGCGAGATCAACGGACCGATCCGCAGCACGGGCGGGTACTTCATCCTGCAGCTGCGCGACATCCGGCAGGGCGGCGCGGCCAAGGCGAACCCCGACGACACCATTGTCTCCCTGAAGCAGATCTTCCTGCCGGTGGATTCCACGGCGCCCAAGGACAAGATCGAAGAGGTGCTGCGGAAGGTCAATCTCGTCCGCACGCAGGTCAAGAACTGCAACGATATGGATCGCATCGGCCGCGACTACATGCCCCCCGACAGCATCGATCTGGGTCGATCGACCGTCGGCGAGCTGCCGGAGGAGTTGAAGCCCTTCGGCCGCGACCTGCCCGTCGATCAGGTCAGTCCGCCGGTCCAGGTCGAGACGGGTATCGGCATCTTCATGATCTGCGATCGCCAGGTAGCGCAGACGGGCATGCCGACCCGCGATCAGGTGACCCGGTCGCTGATCGCACTCCGGATCGACCAGCTCGCCCGCGGCTATCTGCGCGACCTCCGGCGCGCGGCGGTGATCGACATTCGCAACGCGGCGCTTTGAGCGCCGGCGACGGGCTTCCGCCTCTGCGCGAGGTGATCGCGCGCTACGGCCTGGATGCCCGCCGGTCCCTGGGGCAGCATTTCCTTCTCGATCTCAATTTGACCGGCCGCATCGCGCGGGCGGCGGGGGAGCTTGGCCCCGGCACGACCATCGAGATCGGTCCCGGCCCGGGCGGATTGACCCGGGCGCTTCTGGCCCATGGCGCTCGGCGCGTGATCGCCATAGAACGCGACGAGCGCTGCCTGCCCGCTCTGCGCGACATCGCCGAAGCATTTCCCGGCCGCCTCGAAATTCACCACGCAGATGCCTTGCGTATCGATGCCGGCCGGCTGGGCGATGAGCCGCGGCGCATCGTCGCCAACCTGCCCTACAATGTCGCCACCGCCTTGCTGCTGCGCTGGCTGGCGACCCCCGACCGCTTCGAGCGCCTGGTGCTGATGTTCCAGCGCGAGGTGGCGGACCGGCTCGTGGCATTGCCGCGGCGCAAGGACTACGGCCGGCTCGCGGTCGCGGCCCAGTGGCGCTGCCGGGTCACGCGGCTGTTCGACATCCCGCCGCGGGCCTTCACCCCGCCGCCCAAGGTCACCTCGAGCGTCGTGGAACTCGTGCCGCTCGCCGCCCCGCTGGCCCCGGCCGAGCCGGCCCTGATGGAGCGCGTGACAGCCGCGGCCTTCGGCCAGCGGCGCAAGATGCTGCGCCAGAGCCTGCGCGCGCTGGGCGGCGATCCGGCCCTGCTGCTGACCACGGCCGGCATAGCGGAGACCCGGCGCGCCGAGGAGCTGACCTTCGCCGAATTCGCGGCCCTGGCCGAGGCGCTGCGCCGCGCTACTGGCCTTCGCGCAGCCCCTTGACGAATTCATGCAGGCCGATCTGACGCTCGCGGCGCAGCCGCTCGGCCTGCAGAATCGCCTGCACTTGGGCGAGGCTGCGCTCCAGATCGCGATTGACGATGATGTAGTCGTATTCGGCCCAATGGCTCATCTCATCGGCCGCCTTGGCCATGCGCCGGCCGACCTCCTCGGCGCTGTCCTGGGCGCGGGCCCGCAGCCGGCGCTCCAGCTCGCGGGTCGAAGGCGGCAGGATGAAGATGCTGACCAGATCCTCGCGCGCGCTCTCGGCGAGCTGCTGGGTGCCCTGCCAGTCGATGTCGAACAGGACGTCGCGGCCGGCTGCGAGCGCCGCCTCGACCGGCGCTTTCGGCGTGCCATAGTAGTGCCCGAACACCTTTGCCCGCTCGAGCAGCTCACGGCGATTGACCTTCAGATTGAACTCGCTCGCATCGATGAAGTGATAGTCGACGCCCGAGACCTCGCCGGGACGCTTGGGCCGGGTGGTCACCGACACCGACATGTCGAGCCCGCCGTCGCGATCCAGCAGCATGCGCGAGAGCGTCGTCTTCCCCGCCCCCGACGGCGAGGAGAGCACGAGCATCAGCCCGCGCCGCCGCACCTCCAGATATCCGCTTTCGCTATCCCTCGTCACCTTGCGATCAACCCTATTCGATGTTCTGGACCTGCTCGCGCAGCTGCTCGATCGCAACCTTGAGATCGAGCCCGATCCGCGTCAGCTCGACGTCGCTGGATTTGGAGCAGAGGGTATTGGCCTCGCGATTGAGCTCCTGACAGAGGAAGTCGAGCTTGCGACCGATGGGGCCGCCGGCCGTGATCAGGGCACGGGTCGCTTCCACATGGGCGCCCAGCCGATCGAGCTCCTCGCGCACATCGGCGCGCGCGGCCATGAGCGCGATTTCCTGGACGATGCGATCGGGCGCCGGAGGCGGCAGCTGGCCGAGCAGTTCGTCGAGCTGCTGGCGCAGGCGCTGGGCGATCTGCGCCGGCTGCGACGCCGCCGCCGCCCTTGCCGCGACCGTCAGCCGGGCGATCTCGTCGACGTGTGCGTACACCAGCGCCGCCAGGCGCGCCCCTTCCACCAGCCGCATCGCCTTCAGCCCCTCCAGCCCCTCCCCCAGGCGCTGGGTCAGCAAGGCCATATGCTGTGCCGGCTCATCCTCGCCGTCCTGGCGCTCCAGCACACCCGGCAGGGCCAGAAGCCCGTCGAGCCGGGGCGGCGCCACGGCCAGCTCCTTCAGCTCCGCGACGAGATCGAGAACCTGGTCGAGGGCCTCGCGGTTGATGCGCAGCTGGGTCTTCTGTTCGCGAGTCTCGGTCAAGGTAATGGAGACATTGCCGCGCCGGCAGCGCTCGGCCACGGCCGCGCGCACGGGGGCGTCGAGGGCGTCATAGCCCACCGGCAGGCGGCAGCGGATATCGAGGCCGCGCCCGTTTACGCTGCGCAGCTCCCAGGCCCAATGCCGACCTCCGCTCGCCGCTTCGGCGCGCGCGAATCCGGTCATGCTGGCGATCGGCATATGTCCCCCGAGTCTCTGTGATTCGCCGACGGCGAGGGCAAAGTATACGGCACATTCCCGCACGGCAAGCATAGGCCTCGAGAGCTTAAGGGACGGCTCCCGTCGGTTCGCTCCCGGCCGCCGGGGGCGTCTGCGCCATGGCCGGCGGGACGTCGCCTGCGGCCGGGGCCTGGTCCGCCGCCTGCTGGGCCATGAGCTTGCGATAGGCGGCGACGTTGCGGTTGTGCTGCGCGAGGGTCTCGGCGAAGGCATGGCCGCCGCGGCCATCGGCGACGAAATAGAGATCGTCGGTCGCCATGGGATGCAGCACGGCCTGGATCGCGGCCAGCCCCGGATTGCAGATCGGCCCAGGCGGCAATCCCTTGAAGAGATAGGTGTTGTAGGGGTTCTTCACCTGGAGGTCGCTGCTGCTGATCTCGCGGCCCAGCGGCCCCTGGCCATTGGCGACGACATAGATGATCGTGGGATCGGATTGCAGCAGCATGCCGCGGCGCAGGCGATTGACGAAGACGCCGGCGATATGGGCTCGCTCCGTCGGCAGCGAGGTCTCCTTCTCCACGATCGAGGCCAGCACCAGCGCCTGGTCGATGCTGTCATAGGGCAGATCGGTGGCCCGCTCCGGCCAGAGCTTGGCGAGAGCCTGGCGCATGGCCTCGGCCATGCGATTGACCATGACCACCCGCGTCTCGCCCCGGGTATAGAAATAGGTCTCCGGCAGCAACCGACCTTCGCCCGGCAGCTCAGGCGGCGGGTCGCCGACCAGCCCCTCAGCCGAGGCCACCAGCCGCATCGCCTGGGCGGTCGTATAGCCTTCGGGCACGGTCACGCGCCGGGCATAGGTGGCGCCGGAGATCAGCATGCGCATGACCTGCTCCGGGCTCAGCCCGGCGCCGAACTTGTACTCCCCGGCACGCAAGGGACGGCCATTGGCGAAGAGCTTCACCCCGACGACGAAAAGACGCCAATCCGCCACCACGCCGGCGTCCTGGAGCTCGCGGCCGATGTCGGTGGTGTGGCTGCCCGGATCGATCACGATGGTGGCGTCGGCGCTCAGCGGGCCGGGAGAATGCCACGCCTTGTAAAACAGAAGCCCGGCGCCGGCCGACGCGGCCAGCAGGAGCAGGACGAGAAGGAAGAAGATGCGGACGAGATGCCGCATCAGCCGCTCAGGGCGGGCCGACGAAGATCAGGCTGGCGTTCGTGCCGCCGAAGCCGAAGGAGTTCGACAGCGCTGCCCGCACTTTGCGCGACTTCGCCTGCTTGGCCACCAAGTCGATGTCGCAGCCCTCGGAAGGATCGTCGAGGTTGAGGGTGGGCGGCACCACCTGGTCGCGGATCGCCAGGATGGAGAAGATCGCCTCCACCGCGCCTGCCGCGCCAAGCAGATGGCCGATGGCCGATTTGGTGGAGGACATGGAGAGCTTGTAGGCCCAATCCCCGAACACGCGCTTGACCGCGCGCAGCTCGATCTCGTCGCCCCGTGGCGTCGAGGTGCCATGGGCGTTGATATAATCGATGTCCTCGGGATTGAACTTGGCCCGCTTCAAAGCGGCGCGCATGGCGCGCTCCGCCCCGCTGCCGTCCTCCGACGGGGCCGTGATGTGATGGGCGTCGCCCGAGAGGCCGTAGCCGATCACCTCGGCATAGATTTTGGCGCCGCGCCGCTTGGCATGCTCCAGCTCTTCCAGCACGACGACGCCCGCGCCCTCGCCCATGACGAAGCCGTCGCGGGCCCGGTCCCAGGGACGCGAGGCGCGCTCGGGCGTGTCGTTGAAGCCGGTCGAGAGAGCGCGCGCAGCGGCGAAGCCCGCGATGCCGATGCGGCAGATGGTCGCCTCGGCGCCGCCGGCCACCATCACATCGGCATCCTCGAGCCCGATCAGCCGGGCGGCGTCGCCGATGGCATGCGCCCCCGTCGAACAGGCGGTGACCACCGATGTGTTGGGCCCCTTGAAGCCGAATTTGATCGAGACATTGCCCGAGGCCAGATTGATCAGCGCGGCCGGGATGAAGAAGGGCGTAATCCGCCGCGGGCCCCTCTCATGCAAAAGGACGGAGGCCTCGTAGATGCCCTGGAGCCCGCCAATGCCCGAGCCGATCAGGACGCCGGTGCGCTCGCGCGATTCCTCATCCTCGGGCAGCCAGCCCGAATCCTGCACCGCCTGGGTTGCCGCGCCCATCGCATAGACGATGAACTGATCCATCTTGCGCTGGTCTTTCGGCAGCACATAGTCGTCGGCGTTGAAATGATCGTTGGCGGCATCGCCGATGGGCACCTGCCCCGCGATCTTGCTGGGCAGGTCCGAGACATCGATGGATTGAATGGAGCGAACGCCGGATTCGGCGGCGATGAGTCGCTTCCAGCTGGGCTCGACCCCGCTGGCAAGCGGCGTGACGAGGCCGAGACCGGTGACGACAACGCGACGCATGAGGGCGGCGGATGATGCTGCCGGACGCCGTCGGCGTCCGACGCGAAACTCAGTTGGCCTTGTTCTGCTCGATGAAGGCGATGGCATCCTTCACCGTCAGAATCTTCTCAGCCGCGTCGTCCGGGATCTCACATCCGAACTCCTCTTCGAAGGCCATGACCAATTCCACGGTGTCGAGGCTATCGGCGCCGAGATCGTCGATGAAGCTCGCTCCGTCGGTCACTTTCGACGCATCGACTCCGAGATGCTCGACGACAATCTTTTTCACCCTTTCGGCGATATCGCTCATGGTTCTGGAACCCTCGACTGACGCGTTGGATATAACCCCGACAGGGGTGCGAGAAAGCGCCGTCCCTTAACATAGTCGGGCAGGCTTGACCAGCCCTCCCCCGGGTCCGGCCATCGGCCAATGGCTTATATCATCGCCATTCCACCGTTGATATGCAAGGTTTGCCCGGTGACGTAAGCAGCTTCCTCGCTTGCCAAATAAACGACCGCCCCGGCGACCTCCTCCGGCCGCCCCATGCGCTTGGCGGGGATCATCTCCAGCAACCGCAGCTTGATCGAATCCGAAAGCGCCCCGGTCATCGCGGTCTCGATGAATCCGGGCGATACGACATTGACGGTGATGTTGCGCGAGGCCACCTCGGCGGCCAGGGCCTTGGACATGCCGACCATCCCCGCTTTGGCGGCGGCATAGTTGGCCTGGCCGGGGTTCCCCGTATGGCCGACCACCGAGCCGATGCCGATGATTCGGCCCCAGCGCCGGCGCATCATGGTCCTGAGGCAGGCCCGGGCGAGGCGGAAGCCCGCTGTCAGATTGACGTCGAGCACCTTCTGCCAATCCTCGTCGCTGAGGCGGATGGAAATGGTGTCGCGGGTGAGCCCGGCATTGTTGACCAGGATGTCGATCTGCCCCAGAGCGGCCTCGCCATCGGCGATGAGCTTCTCGCAAGCTTCCGGATCGGCGAGATCGGCCGGCAGGATTGCGGTGCGCTCGCCCAGCTTCGCGGCCAGGGCCTCCAGCGCCGGGAGCTTGGTGCCCGAGAGCGCGACCGTGGCCCCTTGGGCATGGAGTGCGGTGGCGATGGCGCCGCCGATTCCCCCGGAGGCGCCGGTCACCAGGGCCTTCTTGCCGCTCAGATCGAACATGGCTCGCGTCTCCTCTGCTGCCTTCAAGCGGTCACGGCCTTCACGCCGTGAGAGCCCTCAAGACTCCTTCGACTTCGGCCGGCTGGCCCACGGCGAGCGCCTCGATCTCCCGATCGATGCGCTTGCAAAGCCCCGACAGCACCTTTCCGGCGCCGAGCTCCACCAGCCGCTGGACGCCCTCCGCTTTCAACCGGAGCACGCTTTCGCGCCAGCGCACCATCCCCGTGACCTGCTGGACGAGCTGGCGGCGGATGGTCTCCGGGTCGCTGACCGGTGCGGCTGTGATATTGGCGATGAGGGGTACCGTCGGCGGCCTCAGATCGGCAGCGGCCAGGGCTTCCTCCATCTCGCGGGCGGCCGGTGCCATCAGCGCGCAGTGGAAGGGCGCGCTGACGGGCAGCATGATGCTGCGCTTGGCGCCCCTCTCGCCGGCGATCGTCACCGCCCGCTCGACCGCCGCCCGGTCGCCGCTGACCACCACTTGCCCCGGGGCATTGTCATTGGCGCAGGCGCAGACCTCGCCCTCGGCCGCGGCCGCCACGACCTCCTCGGCCACCGGCAGATCCAGCCCCAGCAGGGCCGCCATGGCGCCGGCCCCCACCGGGACCGCCCGCTGCATGGCCAAGCCCCGGCGCTTCAGCAGCCGCGCCGCGTCCGGCAGGCTGAGCGCGCCCGCCGCGGCCAGGGCGGTATATTCGCCCAGGGAATGACCGGCGACGAAGGCGGCCTTGTCGGAGAGCCTGAAGCCGCCTTCGCTTTCCAGCACGGCCAGCACGGCCAGGCTCACGGCCATCAGGGCCGGCTGGGCATTCTCGGTCAGGGTCAGATCCGCCTCCGGCCCCTCGAACATGAGCCGCATCAGGCGCTGCCCCAGGGCCTCGTCGATCTCCTCGAAGACGAGGCGCGCCGAGCCGAAGGCCTCGGCAAGCGTGCGTCCCATCCCGACGGCCTGGGATCCCTGGCCCGGGAAGACGAAGCCCGTGGACATTCAGATTCTCCTTCCGCCGGCCCCCGCCGGCCGAAAACGGCGCGCATTGAGACTGGCGCCGGCCGAGGTGTCAAGCCGCAGCGGCCGCGCCGGTCGGCCCGTCCGGCTCAGAGCGCGCGCCGGCGGCGCGGCTCACCCCCCAGGGCGGGGCGTTGCGGCAGCTTCAAGGGGCCGAGACTGTCGAGAAAGCCGGTGTCGAAGGAATCGCGGTCATAGACCGGAAAATCGACCTCGCGATCGCGGAAGCTCTTGAGCGGCTGGCCGAGGCCCCGCAGCCCGACCTGACGCTCGCGCCGCACCCGGTCGATGTCGATCTCAAGCGGGATCACCTCTTCGGCGGCCCCGGCCTGATGCAGAACATCGCCCGAGGGGCCGACGAAGACCGAGCGCCCCACCCCGCCGGCGCCCAGTCCGTTGACGTCGATCCAATAGCACTGGTTCTGCGCCGCCGCCGCCCGGCACATGGCAAGCTCGACATCGCGGTCAAGGGTATCGGTCAATGTCGGATGCAGGACGACCTCCGCCCCCATGGCGGCCAGGGTCCGCGTCGTCTCGGGAAACCACATGTCGTAGCAGATCGAGACACCGAAGCGCCCGACCTCCGGCACGTCGAAGACGACGAACTCGCTGCCGGGGGTCGTTGCCGCCTCATAGGGGCGGAAGGGAAACATCTTCCGATAGCGGGCGATCACCCGGCCGCGGGGATCGATCACGGGGGCGGTGTTGAAGATCCGGCCCTCCTTCTTCTCGAACAGGGAACCGGGCAATAGCCAGATGCCGTGCCGGGCCGCCATGGCCTGGAAGGAGGCTTCGGCCGGTCCCGGCAAGGGCTGGGCATGCTGCGGCAGGGGGCCGAAGGCTGCGAGCTCGCTGAAGACGACCATCTGGACCCAGGGGTAACGGGCCATCAGCAGATCGAGCCGCTGGCCCATGGCCGTCAGATTCTCGTGCAGGGCGCTGACCGGCATCTGGAGGCCGGCGATGGCGAAGGGCGTCATGGGATAAAGGGCTTCATGGGGGCAAAGGACGGCATGGGGTCTCCGAGTCGCTTGCCCGGCAGCATAATCGGCCGGCCGGGAGGCGACCAGGGGGCCGGAGAGGGCTTGACGGTCCGGCGCCGCGGTCACGTAATGAGAAAACAAGAAAAAGAAGATCTAAGGACAAGAAGAACAGGGACGAGAACGGGGGGCTTCCATGACTGCCACCGCGGGAACTGCCACCAGGCGCCGGCGCAAGCTGCACGGGCTTTCCGATGTCCGCCGGTTCTTTCACCGCAACGAGATTCCCGTCTATTTCATCAGCGCCACCAACTTCAACCTTCTCGGCATGGACGAGTGGGTGAAGAACTTCAAATTCATCAGCTATCTGGACTGCTACGACGGCCGTCATCCCAATACCTTCGTGCCACCGCCGCTCCCCCATCCCGAGTTCCAATCCATCGAGGACATCAACAACTATCTGCTCCAGCATCCGGCGGTGAAGGACTACGTCAAAGGACGCGGCGGCAAGCCCAAAGCCGTGTTCCTGATGTTCGACGAGACGACGGAGAGCCTGGCGCGCAAGCTCGGCCTCCAGGTCTGGTTTCCCCGCGCGCGGCTGCGCAACGGCCTGGACAACAAGATCCAGACCGTGCGGGTCGGCGACAAGGCGGGCGTGCCCTCGGTCCCCAATGTGCTCGCCGCCGTCGACAGCTACGCCGAGCTGCGCAAGGCGGCGAAGCGTCTGGGCAAGGATCTCGTGGTCCAGACACCCTTCGGCGATTCCGGCCATACCACCTTCTTCATCTCCAGCGAAGCGGACTGGAAGCGCTACGAATCCGAGATCACGGCCGAGCGCGAGCTGAAGATCATGAAGCGGATCGACTGCCGCCAGGCGGCGATCGAGGCATGCGCCACGCGCGCCGGCACGGTGGTGGGGCCGCTGATGACGGAGCTGGTCGGCTTCGCCGAGCTGACACCCTACAAGGGCGGCTGGTGCGGCAATGAGATCTTCGCCGATTCCTTCACGGCGCGCATCCGCAGCCACGCCCGCGACATGACCTTCCGCTTCGGCGAGCAGCTGCGGAAGGAAGGATATCGCGGCTATTTCGAGCTCGATTTCCTGATCGACAAGAAGAGCGGCCAGCTCTATCTCGGCGAGCTCAACCCGCGTGTGACCGGCGCCAGCTCGATGACCAACCACGCCGCCTTCGCCCATGCCGATTTGCCGCTGTTCATGCTTCACCTGCTGGAGTTCAGCGGCGCCGATTTCGAGTTCGACGTCGAGGCCCTCAACGCCCGCTGGTCGAACAAGGACAACATCGATTCCTGGAGCCAGATGGTGATCAAGCATGTCGACGACAGCGTCGACGTGCTGGCAGGCGCCCCGCAGACCGGAATCTGGAAGCTGCTGCCCGACGGCAGCGTCGAGTATTCGCGCTTCGACTATCACCGGCGCGCCGTGGAAAGCGAACGCGAGGCCTTCTTCCTGCGCATCAGCGGCCCGGGCGATTTCCGCTACAAGGGCGCCGATCTCGGTATCCTCATCACCCGCGGCCGGCTCATGACCAAGGATTTCAAGCTCAACGACCGGGCCCATCGCTGGATCGCCGGCATCACCTCCCAATTCGTCGGGCGGCCGATCACCCCGGCCATACCTGCCGCCCTGCCCGCCGCGCCCGGCGCCTTCAAGATCCTCTGATCTGCAAGAGGCGAAGCCATGGCGACCCGAGAGGCCAAATGCAGCTGCGGTCAACTCCGCCTTACCTGCGAGGGGGAGCCGGTCCGGATCTCGATCTGCCATTGCCTGGATTGCCAGCGGCGGACGGGAAGCGTCTTCGGGACTCAAGCGCGCTTTTCCCGCGCCCAGGTGACCCGGATCGAAGGCCGAGCAAAGGACTTCACGCGCATCGCCGACAGCGGCAATGAGATCACATTTCACTTCTGCCCGGCCTGCGGCAGCACGGTCTATTGGGAGCTGTCGCGGATGCCCGATATCCTCGCCGTGGCCATCGGCGCCTTCGCCGATCCCGGATTTCCGGCACCCGGCGTCTCCGTCTACGAGCGCCGGCAGCATTCCTGGGTCGAGACCAGCCTGCCGCTGGAGCATGTGGACTAGACAATATTTGAGCGACAACCTCGCGCCGCGCTTGCATCTGCCCCCATCGCCGTGAACTATCCCGCAGACTGCGCGTGGAGAAACTTCGATTCCCTCCGACCTCGCCATCATCGGCCTCGGCATCGGCTTGCTGCTCGCCACCGGCCCGATCGGCATCGCCGCCGCCCGGGGACGGCGCGGCCATGAGCTGGTCTATGGCTTGTGCCTTCTCGCCTCGCTGCTGATCGGGCTCGACGCGGCAGCCTGGCTGCTGCGCCCGGACCCCCTCGAAGCGACGGCGATCCTGCCCTTCGGCCTTCCCTGGTTGGAGGCGCATTTCCGGCTGGATGCCCTCGCGGCTTATTTCCTGCTGCTGGTCAATCTCCTGGCCGCCATCGTCGGGGTCTTCGCTCTCGGCTATGGCGGCCATGAGAAGGAGCAGGGGCGCGTGCTGCCGGCCTACCCGCTCTTCATCGCCGGCATGAACCTCGTGCTGCTTTCCGATGATGCCTTCTCCTTCCTGCTCGCCTGGGAGTTCATGTCGCTCACTTCCTGGCTGCTGGTCATGGCGAGCCATCGCGAGCCCGGCACCGCCGAGGCCGGCTATGTCTATCTCGTCATGGCGGCCATCGGCGGCATGGGCCTGCTGCTCGCCTTCGGCGTGCTGGCCGGCGTCGCCGGCGACTACAGCTTCGATGCCATCCGCGCCGCCGGCCGCAGCCAGGCGGCGACCGCGGCGGCCATTCTGCTGGTGCTCCTGGGGGCGGGCTCGAAGGCCGGTCTCGTCCCCTTGCATGCCTGGCTGCCGCTGGCCCATCCGGCGGCGCCCAGCCATGTCTCCGCCCTGATGAGCGGGGCCATGACCAAGGTTGCGCTCTACGCCATCCTTCGCGTGCTCTTCGATCTCACCGTGGGGCCCACCGGCAAGGAGGCCGGCTGGTGGCCGGGGCTGATCCTGATCGCGCTGGGCAGCGCCTCCACCTTCATGGGGGCGCTCTACGCGCTCTGGCAGAGCGATCTCAAGAAGCTGCTGGCCTATTCGACCGTCGAGAATGTCGGCATCGTCGCCCTCGGCCTCGGCCTGTCCCTGGTCTTCCGGGCGACGGGCCTGGGGGGGCTTGCAGGCTTGGCCCTGGCCGCCGCTCTGCTTCATGCACTGAACCACGCCCTGCTCAAGGGGTTGCTCTTCTGCGGCGCCGGCGCGGTGATCACAGCCACCGGCGAGCGCGACCTCGAGCGGCTGGGCGGGCTGATCCATCGCCTGCCCGCCACCGCCGCCTGCTTCCTGATCGGCGCCGCCGGCCTCTCGGCCTTGCCGCCCCTCAACGGCTTCGTCTCCGAATGGCTCACCTTCCAGGCGATCCTGGGCGGCACCAAGCTGCCGCCCTGGGAGCTGAAATTCGCCGTGGTCGTGGCCGGCGCCGTCCTCGCTTTGGCCGCGGCGCTGGCAGCGACGGTCTTCGTGCGCGCCTTCGGCATCGCCTTCCTCGGCCGGCCGCGCAGCCCGGCCGCGGCCGCAGCCCGCGAGGTCGAGCGGCCCATGCGCCTTGCGCTCTATATACTGACCGGACTCTGCGTCCTGCTGGGTGCCTTGCCGCTGGTGGCGATCCATCTCATCGATCCGGTCTCCCAGCGGCTGCTCGGGGCACCGCTGGCGCTCAGCGCCGGCTCGACCTGGCTCTGGCTCGTCCCCTTCTCGACCGGGATCAGCAGCTATGGCGCCATCGTTCTGCTCGCAGCACTGGCGGGGCTGGCCCTGGTGGTGATCCTGGGCATCCACAATCTCGCCGGCCGGCGGACAAGGCGTGGGCCCGCCTGGGATTGCGGCTTCCCGAACGCCGACCCGGCGACGCAGTACAGCGCGTCCAGCTTCGCCCAGCCCCTGCGCCGGGTCTTCGCCGCCAACCTGTTCCGCGCCCGCGAGCGGGTCGAGATGCCCGAACCCGGCGCCCTCGAGCCAGCGCGGCTCGTGGTCGTGCTGCAGGATCTCGCCTGGGAGTGGCTCTATCTGCCAGTCGCCGCCGCCGTCGATTGGGTGGCCACCCGGATCAATGTGCTGCAGTTCCTCACCATCCGCCGCTATCTCAGCCTGATGTTCATGGCGCTTGCCGTCCTGCTGATCGTGGTCGCGGTGTCGGAATGAGGGTATCCTGATGATCGGGGCCTTCGTCCTGCAGTTCTTCCAGTTCCTGCTCGTGCTGCTGCTGGCGCCGGCGCTGACGGGACTGGTGCGCAAGGCCAAGGCGCGACTGCTGGGCCGCCGGGGCCCCGGCCTGCTGCAGCCCTACCGCGACCTGCTGCGCCTGCTGCGCAAGGAGGCGGTGATCGCGGAGAACGCCTCCTGGGTCTTCCGCTTCGCCCCCTATCTCACCTTCACCTCCCTCTGGCTCGCCGCCGCGCTGATTCCGACCTTCGCCCAGCGCCTGCCCCTCTCGCCCATCGCCGATCTGATCGCGCTGGTCGCCATCATCGGCGCGGCGCGCTTCGCCATGGCGCTGGCGGGGCTCGATATCGGCACCAGCTTCGGGGGCATCGGCTCGAGCCGCGAGATGATGATCGCGGCCTTGGCCGAGCCGGCCATGCTTCTCGTCATCTTCACCGCCGCCCTCCTGCTCGGCACCACCTCGCTGCCCGATATCGCCGGCTTCCTCGCCACGACCAGCGTGGGCTTGCGCGTCTCCCTCGGCCTCGGCCTCGTCGCTCTGGTCATGGTCGCCATCGCCGAGAACGCCCGCGTGCCGGTCGATAATCCCGCGACCCATCTCGAGCTCACCATGGTGCATGAGGCGATGATCCTGGAATACTCCGGGCGCCATCTGGCGATGATGGAGGCGGCTTCCATGGTGAAGCTGCTGCTTTTCCTCTCCCTCATCGCCTGCCTCTTCGCCCCCTGGGGCATGGCGCTGGGCGACGTCACCACGCCGACCGTTCTGATCGGGCTCGGGACCTATCTCGCCAAGATGATCCTGATGGCGCTGGCGCTGGCGCTGTTCGAGACCTCCATCGCCAAGATGCGCGTCTTCCGCGTCAGCGAGTTTCTCGCCACGGCCATGCTGCTCGGTCTGCTCGCAATCATCTTCCTCTTCGTGACCAAGGGGCTCTAGATGGGAAGCCTGACCTATGATGTCGCCCATCTCCTCGGCACGTCGGTCCTGGTGCTGAGCTTTGCCCTCCTGTTCCAGCGCCGCATCCTTGGCGTGCTGAACATCTTCTCCCTGCAGGCGGCGGTTCTTGCCGCCGCTGCGGCCTGGCAGGCCTATACCCAGGACGCGCCGCATCTCTACATCACCGCGGCCATCGCCCTTCTGTTCAAGGCCATCGCCATCCCGGTGGCGCTGCGGCGCATCGCCTTCCGCTTCCGCATCCACCGCACGGTGGAGACGGTGCTGGGCATCGGCCCGACCATGATCGCCGGCGTCTGCCTCGTCGGCCTCTCCGTCGTCCTGGTGCTGCCGTTGACCCGGCAGTCGATCCTGATGACCCGGGACGATCTGGCGCTGGCGCTTTCCATCGTGCTCATCGGCCTGCTGATGATGATCACGCGCCGCAATGCCCTCACCCAGGTGGTCGGGTTCATGTCCTTGGAGAACGGGCTGATCCTGGCGGCGGTCGGCGTGGTCGGCATGCCGCTGGTGGTGGAGATGAGCGTGGCCTTCTCGGTGATGGTGGCCTTCATCATCTTCGGCATCTTCTTCTTCCACATCCGCGACCGCTTCGACACCCTCGACCTGCAGTCGCTCGAGACCTTCCGGGGCGAGCGCCAGTGAGCGCCGCTCTCAATCCGGTCTATGTCGTCCTCGGCTTGCCGCTGCTGGCGGCCGCACTCCTGGCGCTGGTGCCGGGCCGATTCCAGATCCTGGCGGGCAAGCTGAACGCGCTCGCCTCCCTCGTCACGCTTGCCGCCGGTTGCAGCCTCTTCTTTGTGCGGCCGGCGCCCACGCATCTCATCTTCATCGACGACTTCAACATCTATCTCGTGGTGCTCACCACCTTCGTCGGATTCACCACCAGCGTCTTCAGCGCCGGCTATATCCGCCACGAACTGGAGAGCGGGCGTCTCGACGCTGCGAAGCTCCGCTTCTATCACGCGATGTATCAGGCCTTCATCTTCACCATGCTGTTGGCGCTGGTGGCCAATAATCTCGGCGTCATGTGGGTGGCGGTGGAAGGGGCGACGCTCACAACGGCGCTGATGATCTCGCTCTATCGCACCCGGGAATCGATCGAGGCGGCCTGGAAATATTTCATCCTCTGCGGCGTCGGCATCGCGCTCGCCCTCTTCGGCACCATCCTCATGTATCTCGCGGCCCAGCCGGTGATGGGCAGCGGCATGGAAGCCATGGCCTGGGCCTCCATCATCCATCAGGCCGGCCGCTTCGATCCGGCGCTGCTCAATCTCGCCTTCGTCTTCCTGCTCGTGGGCTACGGCACCAAGGTGGGGCTGGCTCCCCTGCACGCCTGGCTGCCCGATGCCCATGCCGAGGGCCCGACGCCGATCTCCGCCGTGCTTTCCGGCCTGCTGCTCAATGTCGCGCTCTATGCCGTGCTGCGCTTCAAGATGCTGCTGGCGGCCAATGCCGGCGCGCTCGCGCCCGGTCCCATGATGATCACGATGGGGCTCTCCTCGCTGCTGCTGGCCTCTTTCATGCTCTACCGGCGGCGCGACATCAAACGCCTCTTCGCCTATTCCTCGATCGAGCATATGGGCATCATCACCTTCGCCTTCGGCATGGGCGGGCCGCTGGCCAATTTCGCCGGTCTGCTGCACATGACCATGCACAGCCTGGCCAAGTCCGGAATCTTCTTCGCCGTCGGCCATATCACCCAGGTCAAGGGCACCCAGCGCATCGGCGATATCCGCGGGCTGACGGCGAGCCACCCGGCGCTCGGCTGGGGCTTCCTGATCGGGGTGGTGGCCATCGCGGGATTGCCGCCGCTGGGGATCTTCATGAGCGAGTTCCTGGTCGTCACCTCGACCATGGCGCGGATCCCCTGGATCGCCTTGCCTCTGGTCCTGGGGCTCCTCGTCTCCTTCGGCGCTCTTCTCCTCCGCCTGCAGGGTGTCGCCTTCGGCACACCCTCGGCGCAGCCGCACAAGCGCGTCGATGCGAGCCTGGCGCCGCTCTGGGCCCATATGCTCCTGGTGCTGATCGCGGGACTGCATCTGCCCGGACCGCTGGTCACCTGGTTCGTGAACGTCGCGAGGCTATTGGGCTGAGGCCATGACCCAGGACCTGACCACCTTCCTTGCCACCCTCGGGCCTGCCCAAGCGGCCCATCGCCCGTGGCCGCGCCACATCCTCGACCGCGCGGGATGGTTGGCGCTGCTCGATGGCCTCGGTGGCGCCGACTGGTCGCTGCTCGGGCTCTGGGGCGAGAGCGAGGCGGTGCATCTGGCGCTGCGGGATGAAAGCGAGGTCGCGGTCGCGAGCCTTGCCTGCCCGGAGCGCCGCTATCCCGCGGTGTCGTTCCACCGGCCGAGCGCCATCCGATTGGAGCGGGCGATCCGCGATCTCTTCGGCCTCGAGGCCGAGGGGGCCGCCGACCGGCGCCCCTGGCTCGACCACGGCCGTTGGCCGAGCTCGCGGGCGGAGGCGAGAGAGCCCTATGAATTCCTCGGCGCCGAGGCGACGGGGGCCGTCTTGCATCAGATTCCCGTGGGCCCCGTCCATGCGGGAATCATCGAGCCGGGGCATTTCCGCTTCCATGCCAATGGCGAGACGGTCGTGCGGCTGGAAGCCCGGCTGGGCTATACCCATAAGGGCAGTGAAGCCCTGATGGTCGGCCGCAGCCCCGCCGAGGCCGCGCGCTTGGCCGGGCGGATTTCCGGCGATAGCACCGTCGCCCATGGCCTCGCCTTCGCTCGCGCCGTGGAAGCGGCGCTCGAGATCGAGGCACCGGCCCGCGCCCAATGGTTGCGCGCGCTGATGGCCGAGCTGGAACGCTTGGCCAATCACTTCGGCGATATCGGGGCGATCTGCAACGATGCCACCTTCCCGTTGCTGCTGGCGCAATTCTCCATGCTGCGCGAGCAGGTGCTGCGCGCGGCCGCGGCCTGCTTCGGCCATCGCCTGATGATGGATCGCGTCTTGCCGGGCGGCGTGGCGAGCGATTTGGATAGCGCGGGCATCGACCGCCTCAGCGATCTAGCCGGCGACCTCCGCCCCCGCCTCACCGAGCTGGTGCGTATCTATGACAGCAAGCCCTCGCTCCTCGACCGCACCGTGCTGACGGGCATCGTCAAGCCGGAGCTCGTCCACCGCTTCGCCGCGGGGGGCTTCGTCGGCCGGGCCTCGGGTAGCGGCCAGGATGCCCGGCGCAATCCGGGCTATCCGCCTTATGACCAACTCGAATTCACGGTACCGGTGCTGATCGAGGGCGACGTCAACGCGCGGCTCCAGATCCGCGTCCAGGAAGCCTTCGCCAGCCTCGGGCTGATCGAGCAGATCCTGGAGAGCCTGCCGGCAGGCCCGATCGCCGTCGAGCTGCCGCGCCGCGCGGGCGAGGGTCTGGCGCTGGTCGAGGGCTTCCGCGGCGAGATCCTCACCTGGGTCCGCCTCGACGAGGCGGGCCGGATCGCCCGCTGCCACTTGCGCGATCCCTCCTGGTTCCAATGGCCGCTGCTGGAGGCAGCCATCGAAGGCAACATCGTCGCCGATTTTCCCTTGTGCAATAAATCCTTCAATTGCTCCTACTCCGGCGAGGACCTGTAGCAATGTGGAACCTGATCGCCCGCACGCTGCTGCACCGGCCGGTGACGATGGCTGGTCCTCAGGCCTTGGCCGCCACCTTGGACATGAAGGCGCGCCGGAAGCTGGGCCGGAGCCTCTCCATCCGGCAGGTCGACGCCGGCAGCTGCAACGGCTGCGAGCTCGAGATCAATGCGCTC